>DASQGS010000488.1:0-12365 GCA_035632455.1 Thermoanaerobaculia bacterium
ACGCAGCTCGTCAAGGATATCTATCCGGGAACGGCGCCAGCATTTTTCAACGGTAACCTCGATTCTGCCGTCGTGAACGGAGTGGCGTACTTCCCTGAAAACGATGGTGTTCACGGGGTTGAGCTGTGGACAAGCGACGGAACGGCGGCGGGAACCGTCATGGTCAAGGACATCTGGCCTGGATCGGTCTCCTCGGACCCCTTGGAGCTCCGGGCGCTGTTCGGCAGGCTGTACTTCCAGGCAACTGACGGTCCGAACGGACGCGAGCTCTGGACGAGTGACGGCACCGCGGCGGGCACATTCATGGTTTGCGATGTGGCGCCCGGACGCGATTCGTCGGGTCCCAGCGGCATGATCGCCGTCGGCGATCGGATCTATTTCGCGGCAACGACGAGCGAGACCGGCAACGAGCTCTGGAGCGTTGACCGGGTGTTGGACAACCCGGCCGGACTCCGCCGTCGCGCCGTGCACCCTTGAGCTTCGAGGCATCGTAAACGCCCAGGTCGCCGGACGATCCGCTACACTCCTGCCGTGCGTCCGGTCATCCTTGCGCTGATTGCGAGTCTCGTTGAGCCAGGTGTGCGCGGAGCCGCCACGCCCGCACAAGCGACTGGCGTGCCCGAGCCAGCAGCAGCGAGCGCCGGCGCTCGCGGTACCTCGGTCCCGGTGCAGTTTCGCTCAGCGTGGCTGGTTGCAGACGGCCACATCTCCTCCGCTCTCGTCGCCGATTCGGGCAAGTGGCTGAGCCGGCGCGAGCAATTCATCCGGAGCGCCGCGGCGCGATGGCCCGAGCTCTCGCCGGCGCTGCCTGTGGCCATTCATCTCGATGCCGACTTCGTGGCCGCCGCGCGCGATCGTGGATCGATCGAGGTCGTCGACGATTGCCACGGGCGCGAGCTCTGCGGCGTGGCCAGCGACGAGCTTCCCGCGTCGTGGGACGTCGCGACGCTGCGCGCGCTCTTCACGCCGCCCGGCGAGGCGGCTCGTCTCCGCGACGCCTACGCCGTCGCGCTCCTCGGTTCGTTCGACGGCGAAGGCATCGACGACTGGGCCGCCAGCCTGCTCCGCGCGCGGCTCGCCACCGCGCTCGCGGATCTCGGGCCTTCCGCGGACGAGCGCGTCGCGATTCCGCTCATGGCGTCGTTTCTCCGCTTCATCGATCCGCGCCATCAGCTCCGCTTGGCGCAGGCGAAAGCCCAGCTCACCAGTCCGCCGAAGGGAGATGAGGCCCGCTGGCTGTCGATGCTGGGATCGAAGCGCGAGCGCTGGCGGCCGCCGCGGCGCATGCGCGCCATTCACGGGGCCACGTTCTCGCTCGTGAATCGCATCGAGAAGTCGCTCATCGCCACCGGCTCGCGCGACGAGCTCCAGCGCCTTCGCGCGCTTGGCTACGACGCCGTGGCCCTGGTGCCGTTCGCCGGCCAGAAGGGCGCGAGCGGCACCGACATCCGCCGCTATGCGAATCATCCGGCCAGCGAGACCGATCTCTCGATGGAGCTCGCCGCCGCGCGGGCGCACCGGCTCGGGATGCAGGTGCTTCTCAAGCCGCAGATCTGGACCGGCTGGCCCGGGGATCCGACCCAGCTCGATGCCGGCGGGCGATGGGATCTCTGGTTCGAATCGTATCGCCGCTTCATCATGCACGAGGCCCTCCTGGCGCGCGCGATCGGCGCGGAATGGCTCAGCGTCGGCACGGAGCTGAGCCGCTCCGAGGCCCAGAGCGCGGAGTGGGCGAGCCTCATCGCGGCCGTGCGCGTCGTCTACCACGGGCGGCTGACGTACGCGGCGAACTTCGATGCCTTCGAGAAGACGCCGTTCTGGAGCGAGCTGGATGCCATCGGCGTGGACGCCTACTTCCCGCTCTCGCGCAACGCCGAGGCCGGCGACGCCGAGCTGCGCGACGGAGCGCGCGCCGTCGCCGCGCGGCTGGAGGCGATGTCGCGCAAGATGAGAAAGCCGGTGATCCTCACCGAGCTCGGCTACCCCGCGACGCGCTCACCCTGGGTCCAGCCCTGGATGGAGAACCGCGGCAACGGCGTCGCCCCCGCCGATCAGGCCCGCGCCTTCGACGCCATGCTCGCGGCGCTCCACAGCTCCCGCGCAGTCCTCGGTTTTCTGATCTGGAAATACGAATCCGATCCGCAGATGCGCGATCCCGAGGGCTACCTGCCGAAAGGAAAACCTGCCGAGGAAGTGATCCAGCGGTATCTGCAGTAGGGGTGGTGCACACGTTGTAACCTCAAGACAAGGGCTCCTCGGTGGTGAGGTGAAACGACGAGGCTTCCGGGAAACGCTCGTCAATCCGTTTGATAGCCGGATTCCGCGTTTGGTCGTGCGATAGCCCGCACAATTCTATGCATTCGAGATGTGAAAACCGCATCTGTGTCACTCTATAAATGTTGGAGAGGGTGAATGAGCATGAGGTCCTGCCCTGGAGATACACCTGTCCGACCGGAACCCTGATCAGCACCGACACGGCTGCTTCTGCCACCTCCGGTACGTCCGGGGTCCTGCCGTCGATCCCGGAACCACGACGACGCACACTTGACGAAGTCGAGAGCTGCACCGTGGGTCGGCGGAGCGCATGTAGCGTTGCCGAAGCTCGGACGTGCGACCGGCTCGTAAGACGCGGTTCGCGTCATCGGCGCCCTTTGATCACTGCTCGAACGTAAGGAGGCCTGCATGGCAACAAGGCGTCTCACTGGACAGAGCGGCTGGACGTTGGTCGAATCGCGAGTCGTCGGAGGGCGGCGGCGCGGCGCTGCGGCAGAGGCGGCGATTCCGATCCCATCTGAGTTCCTGCAGTCGGATGGCGTGCGGGTGGACAAGGTGCTTGACGCCACGCCGCCATCGCCAACGGCCGAGCGCCGCGCCAGTCCTCCCGATCTCGTCGTGAAGACGGATCTACTGCCGGGCGAATCCGCCATCCTGGCGATCCGACACCCGTCGGGCGCCTTGACCTTCCATCCCTCCACGGAGCGCGTATCGCCCTCGTCGCGCAGAGGAACCGCGGTTTCGGCTGTCGCCGTCTTTCGGGTGCCGATGCGACGAAGCGAACCCGAGGCCGGACGGCGTGGCGTTGTCGCGAAGGCGCTCAAGGCGGTCGTGATCAAGATCGCGAAGGCGGCGATCGACAAGGCCGTTAGCATAGCGCTGCCGATCCTTGCCGCGCGGTGGGAGGCGGCGACGTGGAAGAAGAGAGGGATCAGCGAGGGGTGGTTCAAGGTCACTCCCGCCGGCGCGAACGGCCTCACGCTGATGCCTGGCGTGCCCGCGCCAGACCAGCGGACGCTTCTCCTTTTGCACGGGACGTTCTCGAACGCAAACGGCGGCTTCGGCTCGCTCGCCGGCACTGACTTCTTCGACCGCGTGCGCCCACTATACGAAGATCGCATTTGCGCGTTCAATCACTTCTCGATCAGCCGCACGCCTGAAGAAAACGCGCGGCAGATTGTCGAAGGGCTCCCAGCCGGCGAACATTTGTTCGATGTGATCACGCACTCACGCGGCGGGCTCGTGCTGCGCAACCTGGTGGAGCGAAAGGCAGAGCTCGGCCCGGCCGCCGAACGCTTCCGCCTCCGTCACGCAGTCCTGGTGGCCTCGCCCAACGACGGTACTCCGCTCGCGACGCCGACCCGTTGGGAGCAGACGGTCGGCTGGTTTGCGAACCTGATGGAGTTTTTCCCCGTGAATCCGTTTACCACTGGCGCCGCCTTTGTGTCAGAGGCGCTCGTCTGGCTCGCCTCTCACGCCGGTGGCGATCTGCCTGGCTTGCGTTCGATGGACGGTGCGGGGCAGATGGTGGCCGACCTTCAGTCGCCGCCCGCCCCACCCAACGGCGCGTACTCCGCGCTCGTGTCGAACTATCAGCCGGCCGGAGCGTTGTGGCAACGCGCGCTGGATGTCGGCGTCGACGCCTTCTTCGCCTCGGCGAACGATCTTGTGGTGCCGAGCGAAGGCGGCTGGCGCGTCGATCACGACGGCACCGTGCACATTCCCGGAGACCGGATCGGCTGCTTCGGCCCGGGCGGTAACATTGTCACCGGGCCCGATCAAGTGAATCACATCAACTTCTTCGGCCGTGCGGAGACGGCGAAGTTCCTCGCAACCGCACTCGCAGGCCAGCCCCACCATCTTCCACCGATCGACCCGAATGCGCCGCTTCCCGATCGGCGCTTCAAGCGCGGAGTGCAGGTGGGCAGCGGTACACGAACGAACGTTCAGGAGGTCGTGCCCGAATCGCCGGCGCCGGCATCGCCGGAGGTGCCGGTGATTTCGTCCACAGTCGCCCTGCTGCCAGCGCCGCCGCAGGATGACACCGATGCGTTCCACATCATGGTGATTGATGACGGCGAGACGCAAACTGGAGATGGTCGCGGGGCAGCTCCGACGACGCCAAAATACGCGCGTGTCCTGGCAAGCTACGCCGGCGCCCGCGTGATGACGAGGATTCGGCTGCGCGCCGACGAAGGGGAGGAGCCGACGGCGTTCGGGAAAATCATCGGTTTCCACGAACGCGTCAAGAAATACACGAACGAAGGAAAGGGGACGCTGCCGACCGACGACGAGATGGTCCGGTTCGGCGGCCTGCTGTTCGAGACGCTCTTCCAGGGCGATGTGCGGCGACTGTACGACGAGGCGCGCACGAGGCAGCGCCTGAGGAAGCTCGATCTTGTGCTGACCTCGATGATTCCGTGGATCGCGGAGAAGCCGTGGGAGTTTTGCTATGACTCGGCGCGTGCGAGCTTCCTGGCGACTGAAGAGATCCACTTCGTCCGCAACGTCCTGACGGTAGTTCCGGCCGATACCATCGAGAGATGCGACGGTCCGCTTCGCATTCTGGTCGCCTCCGCGCAGCCGGTCAGTTTCGGCCTTCTCTCGATCGATCAGGAGGTGGAAGTCATTCGCCGCGGCTTTCAGCCTCTGATTGACGCCGGTCTTGTGTCGGTCGACATCCTGCCGCGCGCAACACCCGAGGCAATCCATCGAATGCTCGAAGCGCGGCAGTTCAGAGCCGTACACTTTATCGGCCACGGTGAGTTCGATGAACAACGCCGGGAAGGGTGCCTCGTGTTCGAGGACTCGCGTGGCGGTGCGTTCAGGCTTGGGCAGCGTTCCGTGCGCGAGATCTTCTGCGGCCGCGGCCTGAGTCTAGTCTTCCTAAACTCGTGCCAGAGCGGCGCGGGTGGCCGTTCGGATTTCAACAAAGGCGTCGCGCAATCGCTCGTCGCGCACGGCCTGCCAGCGCTCGTCGCGAACCAGTACAGCGTCCTCGACTCGTCGGCCACATCGTTCGCTCAGTATTTCTACTCTTCGCTCGGGCAGGGCCACACACTTGGCCACGCTGCGCGCGAAGCACGTATCGCCGTGAACTACTCGCTGCAGGGAGAGCTGATCGATTGGGCGGTGCCGGTGTTGTACGCGCGAGACGCGAACAGTGCCCTCTGCACGAGGGCGGCGGGCGCTGCCGATCTGACGCCGGTGAGGACTTCCGCGGGGGCGCGGCGTGCCGGCGCCCCGGATCACGCCCGCCGCGTAGCGGTATGGGATGTCGATATGGTGCTCCCCGCTCTCGAGCGGACGCTCGATCGGATGAACCGGGCGCAGGACGTTTTCGGTTTCGAGCTCACCGACATGTCGGCGCCGCTTGACGCATGGGATTACGCATCCGACGGGCGCCGCCTCTCGCCCGAACACCTTGCCGACCGCCTTCGCAGCAAGACTGTCGAGTTGCACGTCGACCTGCTGGTATGCATCACCCGTCACCCCTTGAGCGGCACCGAAAAGGTGCGGGTATGGTGGCCAGACGGCCGGACTCCATCTGTCGCCGTCCTCTCGTTCGCCGGTCTTAAGCTCGAAGCGGAAGGACAGGAAATGGATCGCTTCATCGCGACCGCGCTGGCATCGATGGCCGCGGGCTTCTTCGGTGGCGTCGGAGTGCACACGAAGGGCGCCAAGGAGTGCCCATTGGCGTTCGACGTCTCAAGCGGGTCGCGGAAGTTCGACGCCTCTTGCCGCGCTAAACTTAAGAGGCAGATCCCCCACGACTTGCCCGCGCTCGATGCGCTGCTCAAGGTGTTCCGGTGAGCTGTCGGATGTTTGGGCCCATCAACCCTTGCCTAACAAGCGCACGCGGCCGGTGGCATGCGCGCGTTCGGCCAAGCGCCGGTCGGCCGTAATCAGCGGACAATCGAGCAGCTCCGCGAGGGCAACATAGGTGGCGTCGTAGTACGAGAGCCTGCGAAGCGAGGCCAGTCGCAGCGTGACATTGGCGCTGACCAGCGTGGGCGGTACAACCTCCAAGGGTATGGAAAACAGATCCGTCAGCGCATCGACGGCCTGTTCGATTGGTGGTCGAGAGCGCCCGAAGAGGAGGATGTTCCCGACCTCGTAGTAAAGAAGAGGCGGGACGATGATCCTCGCTCTCCCCTCCATATGCTCGACGAGGAGTGCCTTCGCGGCAGGCACGTCGTCTTCGGCCGAATCTGGGACGAGCCATTTGAACGTAACCGAGGCATCGACCACCAGATCGATCAGCGTCGCCCCCGATCTCTGGCCTCGAGCGCCTCGGCAGTCAAGATCGGATCGCGAAGCTCGGCCCTTCGGAGCAATCTGGAGAACGCTCTTCGAGCCGCGGGGTCGTCGATGGGACGGCGTTCACGGCGCGCCTCAGCTAGAGCGGCGCGCCGGACAAACGAACTGCGGGTCTCACCCGCTTTGCGCGCCGCGGCGTCGATGACGCGGAGGTCGGTCTCGGGCAATGAAACGAGGACCTTGCGCATGGTGTCAGTATATCCGCCGGATATCCGAGGCGCAATGTGTATCTCGCATTTCTCCGTGGGCACCGAGGAGTACTACATCGACGAATTGCGGGACTAGCTGGGCGCTGTCCGGACGAACTGGAAGCGTTCTGCTGCGGAAAGGGAAGAAGATAGTTGCGAATGCGGATCTCCATGCGCGTGATCGCCGGCGCGATGTTCGCCGCAGCGGTCGCGCTGTACGCGGGGGACGGCCATCCCCGAGTCACGGCGGCTCATTCCTTGGCCAGCCGGTCCGCGAGGCCGGACCGCTCACGCTGCAGCCCAGATCTCCGACAACACCTCGGCCTGTTCGAGCACGGTCTGCGTTGCCTTCTCCTGCTTATCCGGCGGATAGCCGTACTTGCGCAGGATGCGCTTGACGATGACCCGCAATTGGGCGCGCACGTTCTCGCGGACGGTCCAGTCGATCTTGACGTTGTCCCTGACGGTCTCCACCAGCTCGCGCGCGATCGTGACCAGCGTCGGCTCGCCGAGGACCTTGACCGCGCTGTCGTTGACCTCCAGCGCGTCGTAGAAAGCCAGCTCGTCGTCGGTCAGATTCAGGGCCTCGCCGCGGGCGCTCGCGGCTCGCATGTCTTTGGCGAGGCCGATCAGCTCTTCGATCACCTGGGCTGTCTCGATGGCGCGGTTCTGGTACTTACGGATGGCCTGGTCCAGAAGCTCGGCGAATGAGCGCGCCTGCACGACGTTGCGCTTCGAGCGCGCTCGGATCTCGCCCTTCAGCAGCTTCTGCAGCAGCTCCACGGCGAGGTTTCGGTGCGGCATGTTCTGGACCTCGGCCAGGAACTCGTCTGACAGGATCGAGATGTCCGGCTTCTTCAGCCCGGCCGCGGCGAAGATGTCGATCACCTCGCCGGAGACGATGGCCTTCGAGATGATCTGGCGAATGGCGTGATCCAATTCTTCGTCACTCTTCCGCTCGCCGGGCGCATTCTTCGCCAAGACGGCACGCACGGCTTGGAAGAATCCGACATCGTCGCGGATGCGCAAGGCCTCCTCGTGCGGCACCGCGAGGGCGAAGGCCTTCACGAGATCGCTGACCGCGCGGAGCAGCCGGGCCTTGCCGTCCTCCAGCGCCAGGATGTGCTCCTGCGCCGCCGGCAGCAATGACAGCCGCTCGTGCGGCTTGCCGGTGATCCATTGCGACCAGTCGAAATGATGGAACAGGCCGCGGCAGATCTCGTACTTCTCCCGCATCACGGCCACTGCCTCTTCCTGATCGAGCGCTGTCTTTCCCGTGCCGCCGCTCTCCGTGTACGTCGCCAGCGCCGCTTTCAGCTCGTCGGCCAGCCCGAGGTAATCGACGACCCGGCCGCCGGGCTTGTTCTTGAATACGCGGTTCACCCGGGCGATGGCCTGCATCAGCCCGTGCCCGCGCATCGGCTTGTCCACGTACATCGTGTGCAGGCTCGGCGCGTCGAAACCGGTGAGCCACATGTCGCGAACGATCACGATTTTGAACGGATCGTTTGGGTCGCGGAAGCGCAGCGCCAAATCCTCGCGGCGGCCCTTGTTGCGGATGTGGTCCTGCCAATCCAACGGATCGGCGGCCGAGCCGGTCATCACCACCTTGAGCACGCCCTGATCGTCGCCCTTGCCATGCCATTTCGGCCGCTGCGACGCGATTTCGTCGTACAGCTCGACGCAGATGCGGCGGCTCATGCAGACGATCATGGCTTTGCCTTCGTCGCCGGTGAGCTGGAACATCGCCTCGGCGCGCTCTTCGAAATGATCCACGAGGTCGCGGGCGATGAGCTTGATCCGGTTCTCCGAGCCGACCACCGCTTCGAGCTGCGCCCAGCGGCTCTTGAGCTTTTCCTTGCGCTCGACTTCCTCCCCCTCGGTCGCCTCCTCGAAATCGGGATCGATTTTCGGGCGCTCGGAGTCTTTCAGCTTCAGACTTGCCAGCCGGCTCTCGTAGTAGATCGGAACCGTCGCGCCATCGGCGACCGCGCGCTGGATGTCGTAGACGCTGATGTAATCGCCGAAAACGGCGCGCGTGTTGGCGTCGGTCAACTCGATGGGCGTGCCGGTGAACCCGATGAACGACGCGTTCGGCAGCGCGTCGCGCATGTGCCGGGCGAAGCCGTCGACAAAATCGTACTGGCTGCGGTGGGCCTCGTCCGCGATCACGACGATGTTGCGCCGGTCCGAGAGCACGGGATACCGGTTGCCCTTCTCCTCGGGGAAGAACTTCTGGATCGTGCTGAACACCACGCCGCCGGACGCGACGCTCAGTTTCTTGCGCAGGTCGGCGCGATCCGTCGCCTGCACCGGCGCTTGCCGCAGGAGGTCGCGGCATCGCGAGAACGTGCCGAAGAGTTGGTCGTCGAGATCGTTGCGGTCCGTGAGCACGACCAGCGTCGGGTTCTCCATCGCCGGATGCAGGATCACGCGGCCGGCGTAGAAAGCCATGGTCAGGCTCTTGCCCGAGCCTTGCGTGTGCCACACCACGCCGACCCGCCTGTCGCCGGGATCGCCGCCCGGTTTGCGTCCGGCATCGAAGCGGCCCGGCGCATCGGCGATGCGATCGAGGCGGGCGAGCCGCGCCGCGCGCAGCGTCTCCTCCACCGCGACGTTCACGGCGTGGAACTGGTGATAGCCGGCCATTTTCTTCGCGAGCTTCCCGTGGCTGTCGTCCTCGAAGACGATGAAATGCCGGACCAGGTCGAGGAAGCGGCGCCGCTCGAATACGCCTGCCAGCACGACCTGTAATCCGGTCATCGCGGCCGGCGCATCCTCGCGACCGCCGATCGTGCGCCACGGCTTGAACCACTCCCTCCCAGCGCCAAGGGCGCCGATGCGCGCCTCCATGCCGTCGGAGATCACAAGCGCGGCGTTGGTCGCGAAAAGCGCGGGAATCTGCGCCTGATAGGTCTGAAGCTGCTGATACGCGCTCCAGATCGTGGTGTTCTCATCGGCGGCGTTCTTCAGCTCGATCACCGCGAGCGGCAGGCCGTTGACGAACAGCACGATGTCGAGCCGCCGCGTGTGCTGCCCCTCGGCGACGGTGAATTGATTGACGGCCAGCCAGTCGTTGTTCTCGGGCCAGTCGTAGTCGAGAAGGCGTGCCTGCGCGCCTGCAATCGATCCATCCTTGCGGCGATACTCCACTGTCACGCCATCCACCAGCATCCGGTGCACGGCGCGATTGCGTTCAATGAGCGACGGCGCATCGGTTCGCATCAGTTTTCGATACGCGTCGTCCGCAGCTCCCGCAGGCAGATCGGGATTGAGACGCACAAGAGCCTGCCGCACGCGACCTTCCAGCAAAACGTCGCGATAATTCGGATCGCTGCGCTCGGCGCCGGGCATGCCGGCCGCGATCTCGGGACCGTACAGCACCGCATACCCGCGGTCTTCCAGCCACGCAAGCGCGGCGGCTTCGACGACGGATTCGGTGAAGGTCTTCACGACATTGCCCGATACGCCTTGCTCTCGCCAAACCGCTGATTCGGGTTCAGAATACATTCCGCAAGCAAAGGAATCCATGAAGAGTACAAGAAACGTCGATTTGAGAAGTCAGGCAGCCTACTCGCTGGCAGAGGCTGCGCGCTACCTCAGGGTCGCTAGCGCAACGCTGCGGTCATGGGTTGTCGGTCGTCCGTACCCGAGGGCGGACGGCGCCGGGCACTTTCGTCCATTGATTCATCCTCCGTCCCAACACCCTCCGCTGCTGTCGTTTTGGAACCTGATCGAAGCTCACGTGCTGCGGTCGCTCCGGACCGAACACGGCGTCTCGATCAAGGACCTTCGCGAGGCTTTGTCCTATGCCGAAAGAACGCTGCGGATCGAGCGCCTTCTGCTGAGTAAAGAACTGCGGACGGACGCCGGCAGGGTCTTCCTCGAACGTTACGGCGAGCTGATCGAATTGTCCGCCTCCGGGCAATTGGCGATGCGCCGCCTGTTTGACGAGCATCTGAAGCGAGTGGAGTGGGACGAAAGGCAGTTTCCTGTCCGCCTGTATCCCTTTGTTTCGAGTGAACTGCTTTCGGACAGACCCATCGTCATTGATGCAAACGTCGCCTTCGGACGCCCGATCGTTCTTCGCCCGGGCATCACCACCGCGGCCATCGCCGATCGCATCGATGCCGGGGAGAAGGTCTCTGAGCTGGCGTCCGATTACGGTCTCACCGAGGCGGAGATTGAGCAGGCGATTCTGTACGAGCGGGCGGCGTGAATCCTGTTTTCTTTACGGACCGCGATCTCGGCACCCGGTTTCCGGACATTCTCGCAGCCGCGGGCACCAGCTTCGACGACGGATTCGATAAAGCAGCGAGCGGTCACGCCGCCAACTCCGGCTGCACCCTGTCGCGCTGCCTCCACAAGACGGGCTGCACGTCGTAACTCCGCAGCGCATCGAGCACGCCCGACGACACAGTCTGCTCAGAGTCATTTAGGAGTGCATAGGCGCGGGAATCCGCTGACCGAACCTCTTTGGTGTCGATCCACGAGAGAACCACCGCCTGCGCGGTGTCGCGATTCGGGCGATTGATGGTTTGGATGATGCGCTCGGGTTGCTGTCTGGACTTCGGGATAACGAAGTGGAAGAGATGGTCGTACCCGGTCTTGCCAGTGAACTTGACCTTCGGCGTGTACCGAATATCGTTCGCATCGAGCCACGCGACGACATCCTCGTAGAACAAACTCTCGACCATTGGTACAGCCAAATAAAACATATCGTTCACGGCCAGCATGGCTTGAACGAGGTTGTGCTTGCGCAGGGCAAAATTGTCAGGCGAAGCATGCACTTCCAGAGCGTTGTTCTTAAGCTGAACGCCGAAGCCATTTAGAGTCATCTTCAGCAGATCCTGACGCTTGGTGCTCTGCAACTTGCAGCCGCTCTGCTCCAGATCGTTGATCGTGTAACCGTCATCGGTCAGGACATAGCCTCCGTTACCCATCTTTGCGTAGATCTGAACGTAGTCGTTGTGCCGATCGAGAAACGGCGTCGTGATCTCGGTCCATTGATCGATCTGGCGCAGGACGGTCTTGTCCTTCAGCCAGGCATGATAGGCGTCCAGCAGGGTCCGGATGTCCTCGATCATGTGAATAACCCCCGTTCGATGTACGGCGGCTGGGTGATGTTGCAGTACCGCATGAAGTCTCCGAGCGTTGCCCAGAGATCGGCGATTTTCGTGAAGCGGTCAGATGGAACGGGGAAGGCCCACTTGTCGCCGTAGCCCTCGCGGTACAGATGAAGATGGGGAGCCTGTATCTCTTCGTCGTCCGGATTGCGATGCGGAGCGCCGCCCAGATCGAGTCGCACGAGAACCACCACTTGCCGGGCGCGGTTCTGCAACTTGACCTTGAGCAAGTCGATCCGGCCTCGGCTCATGTCGAGCAAGAACTGCTCGCGCTTGTCCGGGGACTGGAGCGGCAGGACAATCGACTCGCCACCCAGAGGAAAATCGCTGCGGTCGTCGTTAGCGCGATGCTTCTCCATAGCGATCAAGGCATCGGCTTCAGTCTGGGTAAGGATGATGTCGGTCATTGCGTCATCCTCTGGATAAAAGGCTGCGCGCCTTCCACCCGCAGCTTGCC
>DASQGS010000489.1:0-16946 GCA_035632455.1 Thermoanaerobaculia bacterium
ATCTACACCGCGGCCATGATCTTCCCGATGCTGCCGGAGAAGCTCTCCACCGATCTCACGTCGCTCAACGACCACGAAGAGCGGCTATCGCTGGTCATCGACATGCAGGTATCGAGCGACGGCTCGGTTGCGAAAGGCGACGTCTATCGCGCCCAAGTTCACAACAAGGCTCAGCTCGCCTACAACGCCACCGCCGCATGGCTCGAAGGCGAAGGCCCGATGCCCGAGAAGGTCGCGGCCGTGCCCGGGCTCGACCGGAATCTCAAGCTGCAGAGCGATACCGCGCAGAAGCTGCGCGAGCTGCGCCATGAGCATGGTGCGCTCGATCTCGAGACCATCGAGGCGAAGGCCGTGCTCACAGACGGAGCAGTTGTCGATCTCAAGCACGAGAAGACCAATTCCGCGAAGCAACTGATCGAGGATTTCATGATCGCGGCCAACGGCGTCACGGCGCGCTTTCTCGACGCCAAGGGCTCGCCGAGCATCCGCCGCGTCGTCCGATCGCCGGAGCGATGGGACCGCATCGAAGCCATTGCCGCGACGTACGGCGACAAGCTCCCGCCCGATCCCGACGCCAAGGCCCTCGAGGAATTCCTGGTGCGGCGCCGCAAGGCCGACCCGCTCCGCTTTCCCGATCTCTCTTTGATGATCGTCAAAGCGATGGGGCCGGGCGAATACGTCCTCGAGCTTCCGGGTCAGACCGAGATCGGGCACTTCGGCCTGGCCGTCCGCGACTACACCCACTCCACGGCTCCGAACCGCCGTTTCCCTGACCTCATCACCCATCGACTGGTGAAGGCCGTACTGACCGGAGCGCAGCCGCCGTACTCGAAGGAGGAGCTTAGCGCTCTGGCCGATCACTGCACGAGCCAGGAGGACGCCGCGAATAAGGTCGAGCGCCAGGTGCGCAAGTCAGCCGGGGCGGCCCTGCTCGAGAAGCGCATCGGCGATCGCTTCGACGGCGTCGTGACCGGCGCATCGGCGAAGGGAACGTGGGTGCGCATCTTCCAGCCGCCGGTCGAAGGGAAACTCGTGCACGGCCACGAGGGCCTCGATCTCGGCGATCGGGTGCACGTCAAGCTGATCTCGGTCGACATCGAAGCCGGTTACATCGACTTCGCTCGCGTTCACTGAGTGATGGCGCACTCCACACACCGTAGAGTTTTCGCCAGAAAAGCCCCGAAAATCGGGCGATTTCGCCACTTTCTTGACGCCTGAAAAACCGCCGCGTAGACTCGATTCACCACACGAATGTCCAGGTCGAATCGAGCATTTTTCTCGCCATCTACTTCGGCGATAGATTCCATGGACGGCAGTCTCGTCTTCACATTCCGTCAAATTCAAACAAGGAGCAGTCACTATGGTCAGCATTCCCACTGACAAACTCAAGGCCGCAGAGACAGCCTTGACGCAGATCGAGCGGCAGTTCGGCAAGGGCTCGATCATGCGCCTCGGCTCGAAGGAGTTCGCGGCGGTCAGCAGCATCAGCACCGGTTCGATCGGCGTCGACGCCGCGCTCGGCGTGGGCGGCGTTCCCCGCGGCCGGATCATCGAGATCTTCGGGCCCGAGTCCTCGGGCAAGACCACGCTTTCGCTACACATCATCGCCGAGGCCCAGCGCGTCGGCGGCCTTGCTGCATTCATCGACGCAGAGCACGCGCTCGATGCCGAGTACGCCAAGAAGCTCGGCGTCGACATCGACAATCTCCTGGTCTCGCAGCCGGACAGCGGCGAGCAGGCTCTCGAGATCGCCGAGGTCCTCGTCCGCTCCGGCGCCATCGACGTCATCGTCATCGACTCCGTGGCCGCCCTCGTTCCGCGCGCCGAGCTCGAAGGAGAGATGGGCGACAGCCACATGGGCCTCCAGGCCCGGCTCATGTCGCAGGCCCTTCGCAAGCTCACCGGTATCGTGTCCAAATCGAAAACCTGCCTCGTTTTCATCAACCAGATCCGCGAGAAAATCGGGGTCATGTTCGGCAACCCCGAGACTACGACCGGCGGGCGAGCCTTGAAGTTCTATTCCTCGGTGCGCCTCGACATCCGCCGCACGAACCAGATCAAGGAAGGCGAAGAGGTCGTCGGCTCGCGCGTGAAAGTCAAAGTGGTCAAGAACAAGGTTGCCGCGCCGTTCCGCGCCGCGGAGTTCGACGTAGGCTACGGCGAGGGCATTTCCAAGACCGGCGAGCTCATCGACTACGGCATCGAGAACAAGATCATCGAGAAGTCGGGCTCCTGGTTCTCATACGGCGACATGCGCCTCGGTCAGGGACGCGAGAATGCCAAGGCTTTCATCGCCGACAACGCCGATCTCATGGGCGAGATCGAAACCAAGGTCCGCAAGGCCCTCGGTATGGGTGGCCCGGAGTTGACCGTCATCGAGGGCGGCGAGCCCGCAGCGACTGCTCCGAAAAAGAAGGAAATGGCAACGCGATAGGCGACTCGCAACGGCTCTGGCGTTTGGACATTTGCGCGAATCGTAGGGCCCAGCTGCGCTGGGCCGATTCCGCGCGGCTCGAAAACCGATGTGCCGCTCGGTGGCGGCCCAGCGCTGATGGGCCCTGCGAGCTCGCCGCCTCCGGCGGCTTGCGGCCACACGTGTTGATATGGGCACCGCGCTATCTCGGCACGCCCTCATCCAGGACCTACGGTAGAATTCGCTTCATGAAACAACTCAGCGCAGCGCTTCTTCTGGCTGTTCTTGTCTTCGGATGTTCCTCGGTTCAGGCCCCGGCGCCCGCTCCGGCGGCGGTGCCGAAGCCGTTCACGGTCGTCGAGGCGACGATCTCGGACATGCAGGCCGCGCTGAAGTCGGGTCGCGTCACGTCGCGGGAGCTGGTGCAGCAGTACCTCATGCGCATCGGCACGTACGAGGACAAATTAAACGCGGCCATCACTGTGAATCCGAAGGCGCTGGCGGAGGCAGACGAACGCGATCGGGAGCGAGCCGAGGGAAAGATCCGCGGGCCGCTGCACGGCATTCCGGTCGCGCTCAAGGACAACATCCACACCACGAACATGCCCACTACGGGCGGCGCGGTCGCATTCGCCGGACTCGTTCCGCCGTACGAGGCAACGCTCACAAAGAACCTGCGCGAGGCGGGCGCGATCATCATCGCCAAGACCGGCATGACCGAGCTCGCAAACTGGGTGGCCGGCGCGCCGACCCCAATGCCCGCCAATTACAACGGCCTGCACGGCTACGGCTACAACCCGTACGATCCGCGGCGCGATCCGCGCGAAGCCAACCTCGACGGCCGGCCCGCGCTTTTCACCGGCGGCTCGAGCTCCGGCATCGGCACGGCGGCGAGTTTCTGGGCCGCGAATGTCGGCACGGAGACGTCGGGATCAATCCTCAGTCCTTCGAATCAGAACATGCTCGTCGGAATCAAGCCGACTGTCGGCCGCATCAGCCGCTACGGCGTCATTCCCATCACCGCGGATCAGGACACGCCGGGGCCGATGGCCAAGAGCGTTACCGACGCCGCGATCATGTTCGGCGCGCTGGAAAGCGCCTCGCCGGATCCGAATGATCCCGCGACGTCCCGATGCACGCCGCCTCCCGGGCGCGACTACACGACGTTCCTCCACGCCGACGCGCTCAAGGGCGCGCGCATCGGAATCCCCCGCGCCAGCTATTACGACAAGACGACGCCGCCGGGCGCCGAGAGGCCGCGCGGCGGGCTCAATCCCGAGCAGTCGAAAGTGATGAAGGAGGCGATCGAGGCCCTGAAGAAGCAAGGCGCGATCGTCGTCGATCCTTCGGATATCCCCAGCGTCGTCGATCGCGATCCCAAGAAGAACCTGCTGCTGTGGGGCGTCTGCGCCGGCGTCGACGAGGCGAAGGGGAACGACGAGAAGTGCTCGGTCGTGTTGAAGTATGGGATGAAGCGCGATTTCAATAAGTGGCTCGCGTCCCTCGGGCCGGCCGCGCCCGTGAAGACGTTGACCGGGCTGCGCGAATGGAACTTCTCGCATCAGAAGGCAGGCACGATCAAGTACGGCCAGGTCCTCCTCGACATCTCGGATCAGATGGACGTCGAAGGAGACAAGGAGCGCTACGAGGCTGATCGAGCCAAGGACGTCGCGCTGTCAGGAACGCATGGTATCGATGAAGCGATGCGGCGCGATCAACTCGATGCCATCCTCTTTCCGGGTCCCACCGGCGCTGCGATCGCCGCGCGCCCCGGCTATCCGACGGTGATCGTTCCGTTCGCCTTCGTTGCGAACGCGCCGCCCGCTCCGAACGCGTTCCCCGAGGGCTTCAACGCCAAGCCCTCGCCATTCGGCGTCAGCTTCACCGGCGGCCCGTGCAGCGAGCCGAAGCTCCTGGCGCTCGCGTTTGCGTTCGAGCAGGCGACGAAGGGGAGAGTGCCGCCGCCGGGTTTGGAGTAGCGCGAGTGTCACTTCCGAATAATCATGACCGATCGGTCCGATCCGTCTGATCGGTCCGATGAAAGCTCACGATGACGGCGGTTCCGAATCCCCTGTGATCAATCGCGCTCCGCGCTGGTAGGTCACGTACGCCCAGGCCCACTGGAGCATGACCAGCACGCGGTTGCGGAAGCCGATGAGAAAGAAGATGTGGACGGCGAGCCATGCGAACCAGGCGATGAAGCCGGAGAGGCGGAGACGTCCGAAGTCGGCGACGCCGGCGGCGCGGCCGATGGTAGCCAGGGATCCTTTGTCTCGATAGGTGAACGCGCGCAGCGGCTGCCCTTCGACGGCGCGCTCGATGTTGCGCGCGGTGTGGCGCGCCTCCTGAATCGCCGCGGGAGCAACCCCTGGGACGAATGAACCGTCGCGCTGCTGCACGGCTGCGAGATCGCCGATCACGAAGACGTTCTTGTGTCCCGGAATGGTGAGATCGGGTTCGACAACGACGCGGCCGGCGCGATCGAGCGGTACGCCGAGGGACCGGGCGAGTGGCGAGGCTTTCACGCCTGCACCCCAAAGAACCGTGCGCGTGGCGATTGTGTCCTCGCCGATCCGTACCTGGTTCGCGGTGATCTCGGTGACGTTTCGGCCGGTGAGCACCTCCACTCCGAGGCGCTCGAGCTGCTTGCGCGCGCTGGCGGAGAGCTCGGGCGGGTAGGGAGGGAGAACGCGGTCGAGCCCTTCGACCAGGATGACTCGCGCGCGGCTGGGATCGATGTGCCGGAAGTCGCGCAACATCGTGTGGCGGGCGATTTCGGTGAGGGCGCCGGCGAGCTCGACGCCTGTGGGTCCGGCTCCGACGATGACGAAAGTGAGCCATGCGGTCTGCGCCGCCGGATCGCTCTCACGCTCGGCGGCTTCGAATGCGAGCAGAATGCGGCGCCTGATCTCGAGCGCGTCTTCGATGGTCTTGAGTCCGGGCGCGTGCTGCTCCCATTCCGGATGATTGAAGTATGAATGCGCCGCGCCGGTGGCGATGACCAGGTAGTCATAGGTCAGCTCGCCGTCCGCGAGGATGACGCGGCAGTTGGAGGGATCGATCCCGGTCGCTTCGCCGAGGACGACCTCGACGTTTCGCTGCGCCCGCACGATCGACCGGATCGGCATGGCGATGTCGCTCGGGTTGAGCGCGGCCGTGGCGACCTGGTAGAGCAGCGGCTGGAAGAGGTGGTGGTTGCGCCGGTCGAGGAGCGTGACGCGTACCGGTGCGTGTCGAAGCGAGCGCGCGGTGTAGAGACCGCCGAAGCCGCCGCCGATGACGAGAACCCGCGGAGTCGCCTCGTCGTTCATGGGGCAGCGAATGAGAGTACGTCGGAAGGCCAGGCGCGGATCGGCACTCTCCGACGCTGCGCCGTTTACTTCTCTGCTGTCGGCGGGGCTGGCTTCGAGGCGTCGTCTTTCTTGTGGCTGTTGTCGAGCCCTTCCTTGAATCCTCGGATCGACTCGCCGAGGCCCTTCCCCAACTCGGGCAGGCGGCTCGGACCGAAAACGATCAGAACGATCCCGAGGATCAGCAGGATGTGCATCGGCTGCAAGAGACCTTCAAACATGTGATTCCTCCGGCGTTTACGAGTTAAAGCGCGATGAGAATACCCGAATTCCGCGCGATTCGGAAATCCACCGCTCACTCACTGGTTTGCGGTTTGCCGGTGCCGTACGCCGAGATGAAGCCGGCGTTGTCGGAGATGTAGAGGATGCCGTTGACGATGATCGGGCTCTGCCAGTGGATCGTGCCGAGGGACTTATCTTTCCAGAGAACGGCGCCGCTCGCGGGATTGAGAGCCATGATCTGATGGTCGCTGGCGAAATAGAGCACGCCGTTCGCGATGATCGGAGTCTTTCCGCCGTCGGAACGGAGCCAGCGCTGTTGGAGCCGCGGGCCGGACTTCGTCGATTCCAGAGTGAACGCAGCGATGCCGTTGTCGTTGGCGACGAAGACCCAGCTCTTGTCTGTGGCCGGGCTCAGCCATGTCGCGGGTCGCGTATCAACCTCGTTTCCTTGTGGTACGGGGAGAATCTGAATCTCGCCGCCGAGGTGGCGTGGGCCGCCCTGGCCGCTGAGGTCCTCGAGGTTCACAAGACGGAGGCGCCAGTCCTTGCCGGACTGAATCGCGAGTCGCGGGAGACGGCTGTTCTTCGGCAGCGGAATGATGGCGACCGTCGTCGACCCGAGATCCGCGTCCTCGTCGGTGAGCTGCTGAAAGTCCACGGGTGTATAGCTGTCGAGCGGAGTGCCGGCGCCGGCAGAGCCGTCAGGACGAAGCGCGATAATGCTCGTCCCCCAATTGAAGCCGCCGCTGTTGGCGTCATACGGGCCGTTGCCTGTCGTGAGAAATATGCGATCGGTGACCGGGTCGTAGACCACGCCGGAGCGTGCCCAAATCCCGGACTGGACGCTCAGGCAATCGCTTGTCTCGTCTCCGTTCTCGATGAGGTGGAAGTCCATGTTGCTGCAATTGGCATTGAAGACCTTCTGGGCACCGGTCTTGAGATCGATCGCCGTGAGGTGCCCCTGATAATCGCCGGCGTCGCCTGGATCGGGATAACCGGCGACGGTAATGTAGAGATGCGTCGAGCCATCGCGGGCCGTGGCGATGCTCAAGGCGGACGATGCCTTTTCGACGTCGCCCTTGAGCGTCACGAGCTCGGGCCAACCATTGCCGAGGCTTTCGGTTCCGTTGCCGATCGCGTACTTATGAACGAAACCGTCAAGACCATAGGCGTAGACCCATTGCCCGTTGGGATCGACGGCTGGAGAGGCAGTCGTGTATTGCGGCCCGGGCGGAGGAGCGTGGCTCCACACGGTCAAGCCATTGTGGGCGTCGATGGCGATGACGCGGCCGCGGTTTGTGCCGACGATCAGAAGGTCGTGCGCACCATCAGGTGTCGGCACTCCCGAAACGTAGACCGGCGAGGTATCGGCCGTTTCAGGAAGGGAGCTGCGCCAGAAGAGCCTGAGCTTCGATGCATTTGCGGTTGAGACAGCCGGCGCGGCAGTCCGCGGTGAGTCAGGACTCGTGCTGCTGAACTGCATCCAATCGACAGGAACGGCCGGAATGCGCCGGTCGCGCTCGGGAGGATCCAGCGGACCGGCCGGCGCCGGAGCGACTGGTCCGATCTGTGCAAAGGAGTTGGAGTGGGCGGCGAGGGCGATACTGAATGCGAGGACAAGAGCAATTCGATGAGCGCGTGACATAGGGCGGAGTCTCCAGACCGAGGCTTGATGCCGTCCTTAGGAACTTGCGTGTACAACCAATGTGCGTGCGATCAGTGATTGATACGGACGTCGCGCACAACGCGTTGAAGGTTGTTGGATCTTCTGACGATCCGGGCCCCATTGCGTTTACACTCCCCGGTTCATGACGTCGATTTCGTCGAACGCAGGGAGATCCAATGCGCCAGTTCTTGATCTTCGCGATTCTCAGCGCGGTTTCGTTCCAGGCGTTTCCATTTGAGCGCCAGCCCGACGGCGACTATCGCTCGCGGCGCGAGCGCCTGGCGGCCAAGCTCGGCTCCGGCGTGGCCGTTGTTTTCGCCAGCACCGAGGCCGAAGGGCAGAACGCCACGCATGGCTTCCGGCAGAACGATGACTTCTTCTACCTGACCGGATGGCGGGAGCCCGGCGCGGCACTTCTTATCGCGCCCGCCGCGGAGGCGCGCGGTGAGCAGGCCGCCCGACCTTACACGGAGATCCTCTTCCTTCCCGCCCACAACGCATCGCAGGAGAAGTGGACGGGGCCGAAGCTGAGCGCCGGCGATCCTGATGCCGCGGCTCGCGCCGGCGTTGCTTCGGTCGAGGCGCTGGACCGCATGCGCGATGCCCTCGTCCGGATTCTGCCGGCGCCCGCGGCGACCGTGCTCACCGAGTTGTCCGAGACTGGGTCCGTGCCTTCGACCGTGCCGATCGAGTGGCTGCGGCGCGCGAATGCGTTTCCGAACTACGTGACCTTCCGCGATATCAGGCCGTTGATCGCCGAGCTTCGCGTTGTGAAAGACACCGGCGAGATCGCTCGCATCCGCAAGGCCACCGAAGCTACTGTCACGGCGCACGAAGCGGTGATGCACGCCATCAAGGCGAGCATGACCGAGAACGAGATCTCGGCGACCTTGCAGTTCGGATTCATGCGCGGCGGCTGCGAGGGGCCGGCTTACGCGCCGATCGTCGGCTCCGGCCAGAGCTCCACGACGCTGCACTATTCGGAGAACAGCGGCACGCTACGCGACGGGGACCTCGTTGTGACCGACGCCGCCGGCGAGTACTCGATGTATGCCTCCGACGTGACGCGCACGTTACCGGTGAGCGGCCGTTTCACGCCCCGGCAGCGCGAGATCTACGGCATCGTCCTCGGCGCGCACGATGCCGCTATCGCGGCCTTTCGCTCCGGTGTATCGACGATCGGCCGCTCCACGCCGAATTCGCTGTACAAGATCGCGCTCGAGTACCTGAACACGCACGGCAAAGATCTGCGCGGCCAGCCGCTCGGGCCGTACATGATCCACGGCCTCGGGCACTTCGTCGGACTCGCTGTCCACGATCCCGGCGATACCGCGGAGCCGCTCGCGCCCGGCATGGTGTTCACGATCGAGCCTGGGATCTACCTTCCCGAAGAGCACTTCGGCGTGCGCATCGAAGACGACTTCCTCGTCGGTGAGGACGGGAAGCTGATCTGCCTATCGTGCGCGCTGCCGATGAAGGCGGAGGATGTGGAGAAGGAGTTGGCGCGGCGGTAAGAAATCGGACCGATCGTGCGCTACTCCGCCGCGAATGCCTGCAGCGCGTCGGCCTCGGTCTCGTGGACGCTGAACATCGGCAGGAGATTCGTCAGGCGCAGCGTCTTGCGCACGCGGTCCTGCGGCTTGAGGAGGCGAAGCGACGCGCCGGTGCGGCGCGCGGTCTTGAGGCTCTGCACGAGCTCGCCGAGGCCGTTGCTGTCGATGTAATCCATCGCCGAGAGGTTCAAGAGGATCTTCTTGTGCCCCTCCTCGAGGATCTGGTTGATGATCTGCGGCAACACTTCGTTGCCGACGCCGACGGCGAGCCGTCCCGTGAAATCGACGACCATCACGTCGCCGCTCTTGCGAGTCTCGATCTGCATACGGCGATAATCATATCAGGAGCCGCGCCGCGATCCGCCTATGAATGCGACAACCGCGCCAGCAGGGCAGTGACCGCGGTCTCCACGCGGAGGATGCGCGGACCGAGGTGAACGGCGACGAATCCGATCGCGGCGAGCGATGCGATCTCTTCTCCGGTGAACCCTCCCTCCGGACCGACGGCCAGGGTCACGGCCTCGCTCGTAGCTCGCGGCACGGCATCGCCTGCGTACGGATGCGCGACGAGCGCGCGCGTGCCGGCGATGAGCCTCGGCAATTCGTCTTCAGCGAACGGCCGGAAGAAACGCCGGAGATGGATGTCCGGAAGGATCGTGTCGCGCGCCTGTTCGAGGCCGAGGATGGCCTGCGCTGCGAGGTTAGCGGGGTCGACGCGCGGGCTCTTCCAGTAACTCTTCTCCACGCGCCAGGCGTTCACGAGATAGATCCGCTTGACTCCCATCGACGCGGTGCTGGCGATCACCCGATTCAGCACCTTCGGCCGCGGCAGGGCGAGAACGAGTGTGACTCCGAGCGGCGGAGGCGGCTCGCGATCGAGGACGACCTCCATCTCGAGCGCGTCCTCGCGAAGATCCGTGATCCGACCGCGCCCGATGCGACCGCCCGCGACGCCGACGGTCAGCTCATCGCCCGGTTTCGCCCGGTGGATCTGGGCGACATGCTGCAGTCGGCGGCCCGTCAGACGAACGCAATCGGCGGACACGAAGTCGTCGTCGAACAGAAGCACGAGATTCACGGCATTAGGATAATCTCCATTCGTGGAACGATTCACGGCCCAGGAGTTGGCACAGCCGGACGAGGAGCGGGCGTTTCGGTTGCGATGCGACAGCCGGAACATCAGCGTGGCGCGATGGCTGGTCTGGATCTTCGGCTTGATCTCCTTCTTCCAGGCCGTTGACGGTCTCGAACGCCGCGACGCCGGCGCGGTAACCGCGGCGATTCTGAACATCATCCTCTGCGTCGTCCTGCGGCCGGTCCTGCGATTCATGGCCGGGAAGCGCACCGCGAACTGGATCGCGGTGATTTCTGCCCCTTTACGCCCATACCCGCGAGGTTTGATCGTCGTCTTTCTGCTCATCGAATTCGCCCTGATTGCACTCGCTGGAAGGACGGCACAGGCGGCCGGCATCTGGTTCGTGATCGCCGCATTCGTTCTTCTTCCCTTCTGCCTCGCACCCGCCGAGTACTTTCTCATCCATGGCGGCATCGTCGCCGCTGGCATCGTGATGTCGCTCATGCTGCCCGGCTCGTGGATGGCGATCGTCATCAACCTTGCTACGAACCACAGCATCGCGCTGACGATCAATCTCGTCCGAAACTGGCGGTTCCGGAAGCGCTTCGTCGTGCAGTGGCGGGTTGCGAGCGCGCAGGCCCGCGAGGAGCTGCGCATTCGCGGCGAGTTGCAGACGGCTCGGGAGCTCCAGCTCAGCATGCTCCCGGCCGGCTCTCCCGACATCCGCGGGCTCGACGTCGCTGCCTTGTCGCTGCCGGCGACCGAGGTTGGCGGCGACTACTACGACTACTTCGAGCTCGCGGACGGCCGTCTCGCGGTCGTCATCGCCGACGTTGCCGGGCACGGCCTCAGCAGCGGCATCGTGCTCTCCGGCATTCGCAGCGGACTGACGATTCTGTCCGACCAGATCGGCGAGCCGGCGACCGTGCTCGTGCCGCTGCAGAAAATGCTGCGTCGAACCGGCGGACCGCGGATGCTCGTGACCATCGCCATCGCCGTCGTGGACCCGCGGCGATGCTGCGGCAGCGTGACCAGCGCCGGCCATCCGCCGCTCATTCACTATCGCGCTGCTGAGGGGCGCTCGGTCGTGCTCGACACCGAGTCTGTCCCCCTCGGCGTCGGCCTCGCGGATGAGTTCGCCAAGCGGGAGCTCGCTCTCGCGCATGGTGACGTTCTCCTCCTCCACACTGACGGCGTCTACGAGACCATGAACCGAAAGGATGAGCCGTTCGGCCTCGACGCGCTGGCCTCCGCGCTCGCGCGCCACGCGCCCGGCCACGATGCCGCCGCCATTCGCGACAACATCGTGGCCGACTTGACCGCCTTCCGAGGGGATGCGCCGCAAGGGGACGACATCACGCTCGTGGTGGTGAGGATTGCGGGGGATGCGTACAATCCCATCCCATCATGACAACGCGAATCTTCCTGGCTCGTCACGGGGCAACGGAGCTGACGGCGGAGGATCGCTTTGCCGGCTCGACCGACGTGGTGCTGTCCGACGTTGGGCGCGAGCAGGCAAGGCTCCTCGGTGGCCGGCTGGCGAACGAGCCGATCTCGGCCGTCTGTGCCAGCCCGATGCAGCGCACCATCGAGACGGCCCGGCTTGTGGCGGCGCCACTCAAGCTCGAGCCGGCGACATTCGATGGCCTTCGCGAGATCTGCCATGGCCGGTGGGAAGGAATGACGCGGGCTGATGTCGAGAAACAGTACCCCGAGGAGTACGAGCGCTACGAGCACGACCCCTATTCGTTCTCACCCCTCGGAGGGGAGTCGGGGTTGCAGGTCACAGCCCGTGCGCTGCCGGCGCTCCTCGGGATCGTCGAACGCAACGCGGGAGGCCATGTCCTCGTGGTGTCGCACAAAGCGACGATCCGCCTCCTCCTGAGCTCGCTGCTCGGCTTCGATCCGCGGACGTACCGCGATCGCCTCGATCAAAGCCCCGCGGCGCTCAACATCCTCGATTTCAAGGACGTCGGACACGCCCGTTTGACGCTGTTCAACGACACATCGCACTACTGCGCCGGCGCCGGCGTGCCTGCCATTCCGAGCGGCCGGCTCTCCCGGATCTGGGACATCGGAGCGGACAGAAAATGACCCAGAGCGCAGCCCACAATCAGGCGAAGATTTATTTTTCGGCCCCTCTTGCCGAACCTTCGAGGCGGACGTAGATTGGTGCTCGCCTTCAGTTCGGATGCTTCATCGCGGCTGTCAACGAACTGATGCGCACGCTCCAAAATGCGGTGAGTTGCGGAGCACAGCGATCCGAATGCTCCCTGCGGCTGTCAACGGATCGCGCGTCGCTGCGGCGGTGCAACGGACCACGTGGCGGTCGATTCGAATGCCCTCTGGTGGCTGCCAACGGATCGAGAACGGGCTCGAGGGACCAGAGACCTCGAGCCTCTTCGTTTTTGTGAGATGAGCGCGGCGTTCCTCCCGGAATCGTAGGGCCCAGCAGCGCTGGGCCGAGTTCCGCGCCGATCGGAAATCGCCGTGCGGCCCCGGCGGCGGCCCAGCGCTGCCGGGCCCTACCGGGCGCTCCGCGTGCCCGTTGGCAGGCGTGCCGACTTCGAGTAAGATACGCGTCCCAACCGATCTCACGGACCGAGAAACAATCGCACGAAAGGTCACACACACCTCATGAGCCAATCGAGAGAGAACGCCGAGGCTGCGAGCTTTGCCGAGGCGCTCGAAGCCAGTCTCAACTTCAAAACGCCGGAACAAGGCGAGCAACTACGCGGACAGATCGTGTCCATCTCAGGGGATGATGCCTTCATCTCCTACGGAGGGCCGAGCGAAGCGGTGATGGATGCCGCCGAGCTCGAAGGACTCGAGGTCGGCGAGATGATCGAAGGGACGGTCGTGAAGACCGGCTCGGAGATCCGCCTGTCCCGCAAGATGATGAAGGGGAAGGCGTCTCTCGATCTGCTGCGCCAGATGTACGAGAACCGCGTGCCCGTCGAAGGGAAAGTCAGCGGGCGCAACAAAGGCGGCTTCGACGTCAGCATCGCGGGCCTGCGGGCGTTCTGCCCGCTGTCACAGATCGCGCTCGGGAAGATCGAGAATCCCGATGCCTTCCTGGGCGAGACCATCGAGTTTCGCGTGACCGAGCTGTCCGACGACGGCCGCCGCATCGTCGTTTCGCGCGCCGCGCTGCTCAAAGAAGCGGCTGCCGCGCGCGCCGAGGAGACGCGCCGGGCCATCGTCCCGGGCGCTGAGCTTCCCGGCACCGTCAAGACCATCATGCCGTTCGGCGCGTTCGTCGACCTCGGCGGCGTCGACGGCTTGCTCCATGTTTCCGAGATGAGCCGCCGCCGCGTCAGCAATCCGAAGGACATGGTCACCATCGGCCAGCAGGTCCGGGTCAAGGTGATCAAGGTCGACAACGACGGCAAGCGCATCTCGCTTTCGATGAAGGATCAGGAGCCCGATCCCTGGTTCGACGTCGCCGATCGCTTCCCGGCCGGATCGCAGTTTTCCGGACGCATCGTCCGCTCCACCGACTTCGGCCTCTTCGTCGAAGTCGAGCCGGGCCTCGACGGCCTCGTGCATTTCTCGCAGCTTCCGCTCGGCATCAAGCCGGGCGATCCCTCGGTCGCCATCGGCCAGAGCGTGACCGGCTGGATTCGCGAGGTCGACCCGTCAAAGAAGCGCCTCTCGCTCAGCCTGCGCGAAGTAGCCGTTCATGATCCTTGGGAGAGCGCGTCGTCGAAGTACGCCATCGGCCGGCTGGTCGACGGCACCGTCGAGCGCGGCGGCCCTCCGGGCGTCTTCGTGCAGCTCGAGCCGGGGCTCACGGGACTCATTCCAAATTCGGAGCTCAACATCCCGCCCGGCAGCGACGCCACGAGGCTTTACCCGGCAGGGGAGCGGCTGACGGTGCGCGTGATGAGCATCGACACTAACCGCAAGCGCATCTCGCTCAGCGCCGAGGCCGCGAAAGCTGCGGCGGAACGCGACGAGTACATGAAGTTCATCGACGAGCAGCGCCCCTCGGATGGCTCCGAAGGCAAGAGCGCCATGGCCCTCGCGCTGGAGCGCGCTCTCAGCAAACGCGCGGAGTAACACGAACAAGATCGATCGATACGAGGCGGCCGGCAAAGGCCGCCTTTTTTCGTCTCTTTTCGTTTTGTGCTCTGCGCTCTCTGAGATATAAATCCACCCATCACCATCATCGTTGCGATCGCCGGCACGGATCACGGCCGTCATCAGACTCCGTGGCCGGCGCTCGACAGGATTACGGCTTTGGAGGGATCGATGAAGTCCGATGCTTCGCTGTCTCGCCGGCGCTCGACGCTTTGGTTGGGCCTGTTCTGGATTCTGGTCGGATGCGGCCACAGTCCGGCAACTCCGATGAAGAGCAGCGCTCCGAAAGCGCGCGCCGTCCCTGTGCCAGTCGGAATCCAGGCCCGAGGAAAGATCCGCCACGTGGTTCTGATCATCCAGGAGAACCGATCCTTCGACAATATCTTCGGCGGGTTCACCAGCCCGCTGACGGGACAGCCCGAGCCCTTTCCCGGGGCCGATAGCACGTTTCCGGATTGGGTCGTGGCGTCGCTGCAACCCGGCTCGTACAAGATTCCGCCGGCGAATGGTATCTACGCCAGCCACAATGCATGGCAGTGTCTCCACCTCGCCGCGTCTCCGTTCTCGCCGCTGGCTTGGCAAAGCCTCGCATCGCAGGGCTCCGCGAGTTGCCCCAACTACCCGGCCGGCGAGGCTTTCACCACCCGGCCGTTCTGGTATCTGCAGCCGCAGTACAGCACCGTCTATCGGGATATCGCCGCCAAATACGTCTTAGGTGACTACTTTTTCGCGATCACGACAACGAGCTCGTTTCCCGCACATCAGTACCTCGTGGCCGCGCAGTCGCGCGACAGCGACGGCGACGTGGTCGACGATCAGCCCAGTCCGGGGGATTGTTCCAATACCGGGCCGACGACGACTCTTCCGCTGCTCGCGCCATCAGGTTATTCGACGACCACCGGGGGAGGGTATGGCGGTCACTGCTACAACAATCAGACGCTGGCCGATCGCTTTCCCGTCGACTCGTGTAAGCAAGCGGACGGCCTACCACCTCCGGGACAGAAAGGCGCGCCTTGTCCATGGAAGCATTTCGTCACCTCCCAGACGAGCGGCGTCTTTGACGGTTTCATCAATATCCAGAAGTGGTACAAGCTGACGCCGCAGTGGCCGACGTCGCAACGGGACCTGAAGCGCTGCATCGACGGTGTTCTCCCAGGTTGCTCCGCGGATAGCCACGGCGAGACGTTGCCGGAGCTGATCTGGGTCAAGCCACCGTGCACGGCGTTGAGCGATCATCCTGGATCGAGTCCGAATGGGCAGCAATGGGTGGGCTGGGTCATCAATCAGATCGGCGCCTCGCCGAACTGGGGGAGCACAGCCATCTTCGTGCTATGGGATGACTGGGGCGGATTCTTCGACCACGTCGTTCCGCCACCGCCGCGGAAGAATGCGAACGGCGTCGCGGACCCGCTGGGTGGCGGCGTGCGTATGCCTCTGCTCGTGATCTCGCCATGGGGCAACAATCAGGTTGTCGCCCACACGTACGCGGACTTCGGCTCCATTCTGAAATTCGTGGAAGATCTCTACGATCTCCACCCGCCGCTGTCTGACACCGTAGATGGGGATGCGCCCGATCTGTCGGTTTTTTTCAATTTCAACAAGCCGATGCCGGATCCGTTCCGGGCGATTTCCATCCAGTCGTCGTTCGATCCGGTGACCGCCTGCGAGTCGGCGACTGACATCCCGAATATCATCGATGGAGTGCCTGTGCGCTCGATGAAATAGGCTCCTGAGGAGGAGAGACTCATGCGCATCTTCATGACTGGTGCAACGGGATTCGTCGGGACTGCCGTCGCTACTGCGTTGCGGAGGCGTGGAGATGACGTGGCGGCTCTGGTCCGTGCCGGGTCCGACTCGAAACATCTCCGCGACCTTGGAGCGACGGTGGTCGCCGGTGATCTCGGATCGCTTCCGAACCTGGCCGGGTACGACCGGTTCGTCCACTGTGCGCAGTCTCGCAGCAGCGATTCGATCGAGCTCGATCGCGGTGCGGTCCGGGCGTTCGCGGCGATGAATCACAGCGATGGCGGCTTCGTTTACACGTCCGGTGTCTGGGTCCTGGGCAACACCGGAGAGTCGGTTGCAGACGAGACATCGCCCGTGAGCCCGCTGGCGATCGTCGCCTGGCGTCCGGCGCACGAGCGACTGGTCCTCGACGCGGGCAACCCGAGGTTCGCGACTTGTGTCATTCGTCCGGGTTGTGTGTACGGCGGAAGACAGAGCCTTCTCGCGGACTGGTTCACCGCCGCGAACGAGGGCCGCGCGATCTCGATCGCCGGCGATGGCACGAACCGATGGGCGATGGTCGACCTTCACGATCTGACCGAGTGCTATCTGCGAGCGATCGACCAGCGGGCCACCGGCATCCTGCATGCCGTGGACGATTCCAATCACACGATCAACGAGTGCGCGCGAGCCGTGATCGCTTCGCGCGGATCGTCGAGCGGTGTCGAACATGTGCCGCTCGAGGCGGCGCGCGCGAAGATGGGTGTCTTCGCCGACGCGCTCACCGTAAACCAGAGGATCTCGAGCGCCGCGACACGCCAGAACCTCGGCTGGAGCCCCACGCGATCGTTCGTCGCAT
>DASQGS010000490.1:0-6980 GCA_035632455.1 Thermoanaerobaculia bacterium
GAACTCAAGCATAAGGGGCTCCACGGTCTTGTGCATTGATTCATCGCCACCATAATATGTGTCCTGTTCGGCTTCATGCAGCTCATCGAGAAAGGCGCCAGTCCTAGCATGGACTTCACTGACACCTAGGGTCCAAAAGACAGCGATCCGAAGACTATCAGCGTGGCGCAATTGTGATCCCAGTTGACGTTCACGTTGGATGCTGTCCTTTAGCTCCGTCAGTAAGATCTCCAGTCTCTTTCTCCACGCGTAGTTCACGTCAAGCTCCGAGATGTTGATCCTGCCCGCGGCTTCCGCGATCGGTGTGAGTGTCTGATCAACCGATTGAATTAGTGAGGCTTCGATGTGAAAAGGCCTAAACGCTCTCGGTGCTGGGGCTGCTGTCGCTGGCAGCGAACAGAGAACGAGGGCAAGGCTGAGAAAGTGCTTCATCACATTCCTCCCGCTCGAATGCTACCACCTTGAACACTTCTCGACGCCTCTCGTAGGACTCGACGTGGTCGATAATGAACGCCGCGACGTTCACGAGACCCAATGTTGGACGTGTTTCTCCAAGACAGTCAGAGTCAGCGTCGGAGTCGAGGTCGGAACACTCTGCCGCTGTGTTGCCCCTCTCCCTGCCCTCTCCCCGAACGGCGTTCGGCGTTTCTTGGCTTTACGTCCCTGGCGGGGAGAGGGAGCTGTTCCTCCCCTACTTCACTGTGATCGTCACCTCATCGCGATGCCCTCGCCCATCGACTGCGGCGATGGTGTGGCGGCCGGGCGCGAGCGGCCAGTCGACGCTTGCGTCGGACGAGCACTCGCCGACCTGGTGAGCATCGACGCGCCATGTGAGGCGGGTGCGCTGGTCGGTGGAGGCGCGAAGGCGGAGGGTCTGGTACTGCATGCGCAAGGTTGGATCGATCAAGTACGTCGCGCCCTGCGGCGGGTTGACGACGTGCAGCGGCATGATGGCGTCGGCTTTGTTGGCGGTTCGGCGCCGCGCCGAATTGTCGGAGGCTGCGAGCTGCGGGTCGCGCAGGAGGCCGGCGGATCGCGCCCAGGCGCGGTACTCGGCGGGCCAGTCGATCGCGACCCGGTCTCCGAGGTTGTGATGCCAGGAACAGAATCGCGGGACCTCGCTGCGAGGGATCCACTCGGTCTCGACGTTCGGGCAGGCATTCGACGGGCGCAGGCCGGAGAGCGCGCAGATCTCGACGCGCTCGAGGTCCGGCGGCGGCTCGACGATCGGCCGGTCGTCGTACAACGGCAGGCCGCCGCGAGCGCGGTGCATGGCCGCGAGCATCACGCTGTGGAAGATCGGACCCGCGCCGGTGACGCCGGTTGAGTTGCGCAGCACCGCGCGATCGAAGTTCCCGACCCAGACGCCGACGGTGACTTCGCGGGTGTAGCCGAGGGTCCAGTTGTCGCGATAAGCCTGCGACGTGCCGGTCTTGACCGCGACTGGGAATGGGAACTCCAGGTTGCCGCCGCGACCGAAGATGTACTCGCGCGCCGAGGGGTCAGAGAGGATGTCGGTGATCCAGAAGGCCGTGCGTGGCGAAACAATCCGCGTCGCATCGGCTGGCGCCGAGCCTGTTTCGCGCAGCGTTCGAGGAGTCACCGCGAGGCCGCCGCGCGCGAGCATGGCGTAGCCGGAGACGAGTTGGTCGAGGCGCACCTCGGCATCGCCGAGCGTGAGCCCGAGGCCGTAGAAATCCGCGGTCTTCGTGAACCCGTGGAAGCCCGCGTGCCGCAGGAGGCGCAGCAGCGCCGGAGCGCCGATCTTCGAGAGCATGGCCACGGCGGGCACGTTCTCGGAGCCAGCCAGCGCCATGCGCGCGCGCAGCGGCCCGCGATACCGGCCGTCGTAGTTGCGCGGGGCATAGACGACGCCCTCCTCGGCGGTGGGAAAGTTCGAGGGAACGTCCGCGAGCACGGTCGCCGGCGAGAATCCCTGCTCGAATCCGAGCGCGTACGTGAACGGCTTCAACGTCGAGCCTGGCTGGCGCATCGTCGTCACGCCGTCGATCGCTCCGCCGAAGCCGGCTCCGAAGTAATCGCCGGACCCTTCCCACGCCAGCCACTCGCCGCTCGTGTTGTCGAGCACGACGACGGCGACGCTGTGCGCGCCATGGCGAAGGAGATCGTCGCGCTCGGCGGCGATGATGCCCTCGACTTCGCGCTGGAGCGAAGCGTCGAGCGTCGTCACGACACGCCGGGGGCGGCTGTCGCCGAGTTGCGAGAGCACGAACTCGACGAAATGCGGCGCGATAAACGGTTGCGACCCATGATCGAATCGCAAGCGCTCGGCGCGCGCTTCGGCGAGTTGCGCAGCGGTGAGAAAGCCCATGGCCTGCATGCGAACGAGCACCGCGCGCTGCCGCGACTGCGCCCGCCGCGGGTCGCGAAGCGGATCGAACGCCGAGGGACGCTGTGGCAACGACGCCAGGAACGCCGCCTGCGCCGCGGTCAGGCTTTCCGGCGAACAGCCGAAATAGCGTTTGCTGGCGCGGCCGAGGCCCGCGGTCTGGTTTCCGTATGGCGCGAGGTTGAGGTAGAGAGCGAGGATCTCCTGCTTCGGGTAACGATGCTCAAGTCGCAGCGCGAGGACGGCCTCGCGGACTTTCTCCACGATGCCGCGCCGATGTTGCGTGGCATGCGCAGCGACACCGGGAGCCGCATCGCCGGGATCGAGCAGCAGCTTCGCCACCTGCTGCGAGATGGTCGATCCTCCCTCCACGACGCGCAGGTGCTTGACGTTGTGCAGCATCGCCCGGGCGACGGCGATTGGATCGATTCCCACGTGCCTGTAGAAGCGGCGATCCTCGGCCGCGATGGTTGCCTCGGCCACGCGCGGCGGGACGTCGGCTGCCCGCAACCACTCGGCGCGATTGCCCCGCGGCGAGAGCGGCTCGTACAGCACCTCGCCATTTCGATCGACGACGGTCATCGACGCGAAGCGCGCGGGATCGAGAAGGTCGGAAGGGATCGGGCCAAGGCGCAGCCATGCAGCGAGGATCGCGAGCACGACCAAGACCGCAGTGAAAACAATGATCAGCTTTCGTCGCATGGTCACATCAAGGAGCGCCGGCATCCCTGCCGGCTGCGGCGGGGCATCCGTGCCCCGCCGCGGTTTCTCGCGCAGGACGCTCATCTTGCACGTGTCTGGTCGCGGGGCAAGGACGCCCCGCGACTTGCCGGCACGGATGCCGGCGCTCCTACGGTTTCACCTCCACGGTTGCCGTGGCCGTGCGGCCGAAGACTTCGGGCTCGTACATCTCCTCGGCGTGCGCCGGCGCGGTGATGAACGTTCCGGCCGTGGTGGCGCGAATCAGATACGAGAACTCGTGCGGTCCCTCGCTCAGCATGGTCGCGAAGAGGTCCACATGATCGTCATGGCGCTCGACGTGATCGAAGCCGCCGCGCGTGTACCACGCCATCCAGTCGCCATGCTGCGATTCTTCGTCCTGCTGCTGGCGCGTCAGCTCCGACGATGTCGTTGCGAACCACGACTCGACGGGCTCCGTGCCCGCCGGAATGGGATCAGTCACGGCCACGTACTGCCGCTCCTTCGTGTTCCTGATCTTCAGCGTCACCTTGATCAGATCGCCGGCCTTGAACGACAGCGACGGCGTCTTCGCATTCTGGCCTGCATAGCTGCGCTCGACGGAAAAGCCCTGATCCATCGGATTGTGTTGCACGAGGTCCGACGCGTACTTGAGGCGGATCAGGTAGAAGAGCGTGCCGGTGCCCTTGCGATCGAGCGTCACCGGGAGCTGCTGGCCGGCCTTCCCGCGAGCCAGGACGTCGGCCATCGAGAAATCGTGCGGCTTCGCTTTCGCGGAGCGTCCCTTGAACGCATCGCGCGCCACCGCGTCGCTGCCGATCGTGACCACGGCCGTGAAGTCAGGGATCTCCCCTTCGTAGCGGCGGTAGTAATCGACGAGCGATTCCATGGCCAACGCATTCTCTTGCGTATTGCCCCAGCGTCCGCGCTTTCGGACCTGCATGAGCCAGCGGACCATCCGTTTGACGATCTGCTCGTCCTGACCATGCCGCACGAGGGTGTCGAGCACGATCGCCGTGCTTCGGGCGTTCGAGCTCCAGAACCAAACGAGCATCGGATCATTCAGTTCTTCGACGTGCGCGCTGCCGCCCTCGGGCAGGATCGAGTTCGATAGCCGGCGATGCAATTCATCGAGGCGGTTGCCGGTCTCGCCTTTCGCGATCATGGCATCGGCGAGATAGGCAACGCCGAACAGCGGCATGCGGTCGAGGAAGCCGTAGAGCCTGGTGATGTGGCTGTCCTCATTGCGGCCGCCCTCGACGAGCACCTTGACCGCGAACGCCTGCCACGACGTGTACGACGGCCACCAGCTCTCGTTCGTGGGCCGCGGAAGAGCGAGATTCTCTTCGAGGTACTTGTAGCCGCGGTCCAGCACCTCGGCGCTGACGATGTACTTCAACTTCTGGCCGCGCTGCATCACGTGGAGGACGTAGCTGGTCAGGTACGGCGAGGTCCAACGGCACTCGCCGGCCCAGTAGGTAAATCCCCCGTTGCCGCACTGGAACTTCGGCAATTCATTGAGCGTGGTCTGGGCGATGCCGTGAATCTTCGCGGCATCGATGCCCGGAAGCGTGAACGCATCGCCGAGATCCGAGGCCAGCATGAGCGCGATGGCGGACGACGCACGCTGCTCGGCGCAGCCGTACGGATAGTCCACGAGGTAACGCGCGCCCTCGCCGAGACCGACCATGGCCGTCGACGACAGCTCCATGTGCATCCCGCCGACACCGGGCAGGACGCCGCCCGGAATCTCGAGCGTCTCCTTCGCCGGTGTCTCCTTCGCCTCGCCGTACGCTGCGACGGTCTCGATCGAAGCGAGCACGCGCACGGGGATGACGTCCTCGAAGGCATCCTTCTCGTTGCTCATCGACACCGTCATCTGGACGCGTGCATTGCCCACGGCCTTCGCGACGGCATTGAACCGAACCTCGACTGCGCCACCCGCGGCCACGTCCGTGGTCGCCTTCCCGTCGCCTGTGAACTCGAGGATCGATGGATCGAGGCTCTTGATCGTCACCACCGCGCTCCCATTCTGCGGGAGCTGGCTGTGGACCACGGCGCCGAAATACGCCTTGTCGCCGACCGCGAGGAATCGCGGGAAGGCCGCCGTCAGCAGGACCGGCTTGTTGATCTTGATCTCGTTCTGCGCCCATCCGAAGCGCGATGCGCGGTCGCCTGCGACGGCCATGATCCGGTACGTCGTCAGCGACTCAGGCAACGTGACCTCGGTCTTGAGGTGTCCTTTCGCGTCGGTGGTCAGCGAGCCGAGCCAGAACGCAAGGACGCGGAAGTCCTTGCGCACCACGCCGGGGCCGGTGTCCTTCCCGCCGCCACCGCCGGTGTCCTCGCCTTTCGGCGTGATCACACGGCGGCTGATGATCTTCTGCCGCGAGTCGTCGTTGACAACCTGCAATGCCTTGTTGAGGTAGATCGAGCCGAGGACGTCGGGCGTCTTGTACGCCGTCAGCGACAGGACGCCGTAGTCGACGGCCCACAATGTGACCTCGGATTGCGAGGCTTTCCCTTCCATGTCGTGAACGTCGACTTCGATCTTCGCCTTCGACGCCGGACGATACGAGTCGCTGTTCGCCTTGACGTCAACCTTCAGCCGCTTCGTCGCGTCTTCGACCTTCAGCTCCGTGTAGCCGACGCGGAATGTCGGCTTGCCTGGATCGCTCGCATCTTCAGGGCTTCCCTCTTTGGTCCGCCCCTTGATCAGCACCACCGAGACGTAGACATTCGGGATGTCTTTCTCGGAGATCGGTACGGAGACCGACTGCTGCGTCGACGTGAGCTTGAACTCCTTATGCGTGCGCACGCCTTCGCGCTCGGTCGTGAGAAGCGCCGTGGCGTGCTCCCACGGCGACTTGATCATGATCCGCGCCGTCTCTCCAGGCCGGTAAGTCTTTCTCTCGGGGATTAAATCGATCCGATTGTGGTCGTAGCGCTCCCACGCGGTGTAGCCCTCGCCGAGTGCATAGAACGACAGGCGCGTCTTCGTGGAACGGCCGTGCCCGTCGCTCGCCGTCGCGGTGAGAATGTAATACCCGCCGTTCGCGACCGGAATGTGCAATGGCGCCGGCGCAGCGGTTGTGGTCACCGTCCATGAGCCTGAGGGGACTTCTTTCTTCTCGACCTGCCAACTGTAGTACCCGTTTCCTTCCGCCTGACGAACGCTGTTGAACTGAATCTGCTTGAGCGCAAGCTGGACGGTCACACCAGCCACGCCCGTGGCGTCCAATCCGGCAGCGACGATACCCACGTCGACACCCTTCTTCACGTCCGCGAAGTAGTCGGGCATATGAATGCCGATGTACCAGGGCGCAGGATCGACGCGGGACGAAGCGCGGCCTGCGATCTTCTGCCGCGAGACATCCGTCACCTCGCCTTCCAGCGTGTAGCTGTACGGCTCGCCGGCGCCGAGATCGGTATCGAGCGCGAGCTTCAACTCGCCGCCGGCGGTGAGCTTCTGTTCCTTCGAAGAGATCGTGACCGGCGAGGTGTTCGGATATCCGCTCTCGTCGTAACCGAGGAATACGTACTGCTCCTCGGGAAAGCGGTCGCGAATCTTCGCTGGGACATCGAGCAACTGCGACTTCGTATACGTCCACTTCAGCTCGGCCCGCGACATCGGCGAACCGAACAGGTAACGTCCGCTGATCACACCGTCGAGCTTCACGCCGGCGATCGAGCTCGCGCCCTTGAGCGTGGTGTCGACTCGGAAATCCGGCCGGCGGTAGGCCGCGACCAGAAAGCTTCCGAACGTCTGTAGATGCTGTCCCTCGACTGTGGCGGAAACGCGGTACGTACCGAGCACGCCATCCGCGGGAACCTGCCACGTCCACTCCGCGCTGCTCCATTCGTTGAGCGTCACCGAGCGCTTGTCGACGGTCTTGCCGTGTGAATCGCGCACCGAGATCGACACCGCGGT
>DASQGS010000491.1:0-11658 GCA_035632455.1 Thermoanaerobaculia bacterium
GAAGATCGCGGCCGCGGCGGTCCAGAGGCGGCGATTCTTCATCGTGGCCGTGAAGATGAGAACAGCCAGCGCTCCGCCGCGCAGGACGGCGACGATCCAATCGGTTTGCATGATGCCGACCATCCGGTTCAGCACAGGCCCTGCGGTGTATCCCCAGATCTTCGAGAAGCCGGTCGCATACAAATGCGTGAACGAGAGTCCGGCCAGCACCGCGGAGATCACCGTCGTGGCCAGGACGAACCCGAGCGCGCCGTCGCGCACGTGCTGGTCGCCGTCGACCAGGCGGTCGAGCATCTGCGCCCCGAAAACGATTACCGCGAAAAGGCCCAGCAGGATGAACTTCTCCGGGTAGCGGATCGACGTGGCGATGCCGTAATCGTAGAGAAACTTGAACAACGGCGTGTGTCCGCCCAGCGCGATCAGCAAGGAGAAGGCGACCAGGATCAGAACAAGCCGCCCGCCTCGGGGTCTCGCAAACGCGCCGCCGATCGCGATCGCTGTGATGAGCAATCCGCAATAGATGCTGAAGAGGAACGGCGATCCCATCCCTGGGTAGAGGCCACCGCCCCAATACCACATCACACGATCGATGGAGATATGGCCGAGGATGTTCGGAAAGACCGCTTCCGCCAGCTTGGCCCACGGCAGGCTCCAGGCGCTGACGAGGCTGAATTCAAATGGCCGCGAGCGCGCCGAGTCGTGGATGTGATCGATGGCCGGGAGAATCTGCGCCGCGCCGACCAGCAGGGCGCAGCCACAAAACGTTGCGATCCACAGCACGCGGCTGATGGCCTTGGCCAGTCGCGGTTGGCTGTACCAGGCTCGGTAGAGCGCGTAGAAACCGAGCAGCGCGCCGGTCTGCAGAATCGTCGTCGGCTCCGCGACCAGAATCTGAAGACCAAAGAAGAGCGAGCCGAGCGCGAAGTCCTTGAGGCTCTTGTGGAGAAGAAAGCGGCGGACATAGAGGCACGTCAGCGGAATCCACGCCGCGCAAAATAGGATGGGAAGGAGGTTGATGTACGAGAGAAACAGTCCGCCGAGCCCGAACGAGAGGGCTCCGATGAACGCCGAAAACGGCCGCAACTCCATCGATCGCAGGAGACAGTACATGCCGAAGAGAGCGATGTAGATGTGGCTGAGGATGAGCAGGCGGAATCCGAGATCGTAGCTCGGCAGCAGGATCAGCCAGGTCAGGGGATAGAAGACCTCGTGCTCCGGATTCGCCGCGATCGGCTGGCCGGCGGAGAAGTAGCGGTTCCAGTAGGGGACTTCGCCGCCGTAGACGATGTCTCGAAGAACCTGCTTGGTCGGATAGTAGTAGCGCGTGAGATCGCGCATGTAGAACTGGTTGACGCCCGCCAGCACGTCGGCAAAGAGGATGGTGGTCAGGAGTGCGAGAACCGCGAGCGCCAGCAGATCGTGCCGCCGCTCGGTTCGCGTGCCATCAGCCTCCGGCTCCGACGGCTGGGAGCCGAGTGCGGCATTTGGGAAAATTGGATCCACCGGGCGCGATTCTACGTCAGAGGGATCGAGACTTCTATCTCACGCGAACGTACCTCCCTCCCGGAACGGCGCGCACCCATCCATCGAGCTCGAGTTGCAGCAGTGACTGCGCGAGCGCCGCGACCGGGCGCCCGAGCTTTGCCGCGGTGGCGTCGACGTGCAACGCCTCCTCGCGCGAGAGCGCGGCGAGCACTTCGCGCAGCACGGGCTCCTGCGGCGGCGGTTCCGCGGGCGCCACCGTCGCTTTCCACTCTCCGCGGAGCTCGCTGAAGATGTCGTCGACATCGTGGACGAGCTTCGCCCCGTATTGAACCAGCCGGTGCGTTCCTTCCGATCCCGGCGCGAAGATCGAGCCTGGCACCGCGAAAACCTCGCGGCCCTGCTCGGCGGCCATCCGCGCTGTGATCAGCGATCCGCTGCGGCCGGTAGCCTCCACGATCAGAGTGCCGAGGGCGAGGCCGGAGATCACACGATTCCGGACGGGGAAATTTGCGGCGAACGGCGGTGTGCCGGGAGCGAACTCGCTGATGAGCAAGGCCTCTTCCTCGATCCGCTTCGCGAGGCCGCCGTGCGACTTCGGGTAGACGAGATCGATGCCGGTGCCGAGGACGGCGATGGTCGCGCCGCCGGCTTCGAGCGCCGCCGTATGCGCCGCGCCGTCGACGCCGCGGGCCAGGCCGGACACGATGACGAGGCCGGCGGAGACGAGCTGGCGGACCAGATGGCTGGTGGCATTAATTGCGTACGGCGACGCCCGCCGGGAGCCGACGACCGCGAAACACGGACGGCGCGCCAGGGCGAGATCGCCGCGATACCAGAGCGCCAGCGGCGGGTCGTAGATCTCGCGAAGCGGCCGAGGATAGTCATCGTCGGCGAGCGTCACGATCGGAGAGGCCGGGGCGGATAGACTCTTTCCGGCGTTTCGTAACGGATATTTAACGAGCTCGGCCTGGGCCGGATCGAGCTTCAGAAGCGCGGCAAGGAAGGCGGTGGAGGCATGGCAGACGGTCGTCAGCGGATCGAAGTGATCGCGCAAAAGCCGCGCCCTGATTGAGCTGAGGAAGGGTAGAAGAGACAGCGCGATCATCAAATCGCGCTCCGTTGGGGCATCGTTCATGAGACGATGTGAGCGGCAAGGAGAGCGGTTGAGTGTGGATCGCCGCGATCAGTATAATTTCGGTATCTTGTTTGGCCAAGTCCTTTCCCTTCCGACAATCGGGTCGAAAGACCGGAGACTCGATGTTCCGGCCGGTGGTCGTGTGTCCAAGGAGACGTCTACGATGAAACGGGCGCTGTTACCTTCATGGTTTCTACTCGCGCTGCTGGCGCTGCTGCTGACGACCTCCTGCGCCCACGGCGTGGACGTCGGGAGGGCTTCGGACCAGGCGAATTTCGGGGTCCAGGCGGCCAGGATGAACCTCTGGCGGGAAGCTCTGTTTCGCTTCCGCCGGGCCGTGGACATGAATCCGGGCGACGCCATGCTGCGCAACAACCTCGCGGTCGCTTATGAGGCCACCGGCGATTTCGAGAAGGCGCGCGAAAGCTACGTCGAGGCCCTGAAGCTGGACCGCTCGAATCAATACATCCAAAAGAATTTCAGCCGCTTCAATGAGTTCCTCGGCCGCAACAAGAAGCGCCAGCAGCAACAGCAACAACAGCCGCAAAAACCCGGTGGGCGGAGCGGCGCACCTCCTTCCCGGCCGCCTTCCGGTCAGGGTCCCGCCGGACAGCCCGGCGCACCCCCGATCATGCCGCCATCCGATCGTCCGCCGCACGGAGATATCCAATGAAGCGCCTCGCTCTGGCACTCGCCTTCACCGCAATCCCAATCGTCGCCCAAGCCGGCGTCATCGAAGTGAAGCTCAAGCTCCCGGTCAAGCCGAAGCTCTCCATTGCCGGCGACGAGAAGATCCTCATCGCGCCGTTCGTGATTGCCAACCGCGAGCGGAAGAGCGATCGCGCCGCCAAGATCGACATTCAGTCCGAGTTTCAGCGATACATGCGCAAGCAGATCAACAAGAGCACGAAGCTGAGGATCGTCGATCTCCCGGGATCGATTCGCCTGCCGGGCGTGGACATGAAGGCTCTCGAGGCCAATCGCGATTTCTGGAAGGACCTCGGGGCCAGGTCCGGAGCCGATTTCATCGTCACCGGCATCCTCGATTTCGACATCAACGACCGCTCCGGCTATCGAACGGAGGAATACACGTCGCCCGCGGACGGCAGGACTTATTACCGGCAGGTTCTGATCGAGACCACCGGATTCGTCTTCGACATCGACATCGCCATTTTCAACGCCGACACCGGCGAGAAAGTATTAGAAGAGAATTTCCGCGATTTCAAGGAATTCGATCAACGAAACTACGACGAGATCCTCGGCCTTTTCGAGAACCTGCGCTCGCTCGAGGCTCAGCTCGTCGGGATTTTTGTCTCGCAGGAAACGTCCGCCAACCGCTACGTCTTTACCGAGTAGACTGTCGGGCGATTGGCGACTGGTGGCCGGCGGCCGGTGCCGTCCGGGATGCGGGCCCCCATTCGCGAATCGCCAACCGCTGCTCCGGATGGAGGAATTGTGAAGCGTTCGATTGCGCAGCTCCTGCTTGGTATCGTCCTTCTAATCGCACCCGCCTCCGCCTATCCCTACGGCCAGAACAAGATCGTCTACGACAAGTTCCGGTGGAACATCTACCACTCGACGCATTTCGACATCTACTTCTACGACGACGAGAAGGCCTCGCTACAGAAGGTCGTCGACAATGCCGAGAGCGCCTACGACGATCTGTCGCGGAAGCTGAATTTCCAGATCTCGAAGAAGATCCCGCTGATTTACTACGCGACGCACTCGGCGTTCGAGCAGACGAACGTCGATCTGAATTTCATACCCGAGGGCGTGGGAGCGTTCGCTGAACCGGCCCGCAACCGCATGGTTGTTCCGATCGACACCACCGACGAGAAACTGCTGCAGCTCATCACTCACGAGCTCACGCACATTTTCGAGTACGAGCTGCTGTTCCAGGGAAAGCTCGGAAAAACCCTCACGGCGAACCCGCCCACATGGCTCATGGAGGGCTTGGCCTCGTTCATGGGACAGGACGAGGACAACAAAGACCGCATGGTCCTCCGCGACGCCGTCGTCAACGACCAGGTGCCGGCGATTACGAAGAATCCGCGAGGCTACTTTGCTTATCGCTTCGGCCACGCTGTCTTCAAGTACATCCAGGAGAAATATGGGTGGGAGGGTCTCCGCGATTTCATTTACGAATATCGCAACACTCTCGGCAACAACGTCGATCGCGCTCTCAAACGCGCCTTCGATCTCAAGCCCGATGAGTTCGACAGCCGCTTCCGCACCTGGCTGCGCAAGCAATATCTCCCCGCTCTTGTAGCCAAAGGCGAGCCTCAGGAATATGGCGATCCGTTCAAGATCAACCCCGACGTGCAGAGCGAAGAGATCTCGCCCGTGCCGTCGCCGTCCGGCGATCTCCTGGCGGGCTTCACAACCTACCGCGATTACGTCGACGCCGTCCTGTTCAACATCCCGGAGCGCAAGCTCCTGCGAGCCCTTACGCGCGGCTACACCGCGAGCTACGAGTACCCGATCGTACAAATGGTCACGACGGGCCCGGTCATGGGACGCGATTTGGCCTTCTCGCCGAGCGGCGACCAGGTGGCGATGTTCGTGAAGAAAGAGCGCGGACGGAACCTCGTCCTGCTCAATGCCTTCAGCGGGCGGATCGAGAAGTCGATCCCCATGAAGGTCGAGCAGCAGCTCTCGCCGACCTACTCGCCCGACGGAAAGAAGATCGCTTTCTCCGCGTTCAGCGGCAACCAGCCTGATATCTTCCTCTATGACGTTCAGTCCGGCGATATCTCGAACCTGACCAACGACAGGTATTTCGATGGCGCTCCGGTCTTCTCCCCGGACGGCAAGTGGCTGGTCTATTCATCCGTCGTCGACGGCAATGCGAAGCTGTTCAAACTGAATCTCGCCAATCCGAGCGAGCGCTACCAGCTCACGACCGGCCCGGCGAACGACATCGATGCCTATTACACGCCGGACGGCAAGCGCCTCTTCTTCGCCTCGGACCGGCAGACGGGTCGCAATCCGGAGCCTGCGCAGCCTGCTCCTGTCCCGCAGCCGGCCAAGGTCGATGACAAAGGACGGAGAGGCGCAGGGGTGGAAGCGCCGGTCGATCCTACGAACTATGCCGCATACAACATCTACTCGCTGAATCTCGAGAACGGCGACCTTCTTCAGTACACCGACGTGGTCGGCGGCGTGTTCACGCCGGTCGTCTTCACCGGCCAGAACAACCGCGAGCGGATGGTCTTCGCCTCGTACTACAAGGGGCGATGGCAGCTCTTCTCGACGACCACGGACAAGCCGCTGCATGCCGCCGAGAAGACCACGATTCCGACGGCGCCGCTGCAAGCCGGAGCGCGCACGGCCTTCCAGCCGCCGGTCGAGGTGGCCATCGATCCGGAGAAGACCGAGAAGCCGCGCGGCTTCAAGCTCTTCGTCGACGACGTCGAGGTCAACGCCGGTGTGACCTCCGACCAGCTCTTTGTCTCGCGCTCGGTCATTTACATGAGCGACATGCTCGGCGACCGGCGCTTCATCGCCTCTCTCGACTCGGTGTCGACGTTCTCCAACTTCGACTTCCTCTATTTCGACCTGCACAACAGGCTCAATTGGGGTGTCCGAGTCTTCGACAACCGTTCGTTCTTCACGACTGTGGATACGAACAACCTCAACAGCCGCGTCCGGCAGGACTACCGCGAGACCGGCGCGCTCGGCATTCTCAGCTATCCGTTCGATCGCTATCGCCGCGTCGACCTCGGCGCTGGGTACGAGAGCCGTGAGATCAACTTCCCCTTCTTCACGCTCGATGCCAACGGCAATACCGTGCTTTCCTTCTTCACGCGAAAAGACAACTTCCCGATCGTGACCGCGGCATTCTCAGGCGACACGTCGACGTACAAGCAGTTCGGCCCGATTGCCGGCCGGCGCTATGACCTGGCCATGGACTATGCGCCGAATATTCATGGCGGCGGTACCCTGACGAACGATTACTCCCTCGACGCCCGCCAGTATCTCCAGGTGACGTCCCGTTCCCTGATCGCGGCCCGCGTTTTCCTCGGTTACTCCCGAGGCGATTTCCCGAACTTCTTCTACTTCGGCGGCCTGAACACCGTCCGCGGATTTGACTTCCTCTCGATCATCGGCAATCAGGCCGGCTACGCGAACCTCGAATACCGCTTCCCGCTCATCGATTTTTTGGCGACGCCGATCATCGCCTTCCGCGACATTCGCGGGTCGCTCTTCCTCGACGTCGGCGGCGCGAAGTTCAACGGCCAGCAGGGCTATCACTTCTGGCAGAACGGGCGGCTGAAGGACGGACTCGCTTCCTTCGGATACGGTTTCTCGTTCAATCTTTTCGGGCTGGAACTGCACTGGGACTTTGCCAAGCGGACCGACCTGCGAAGCACCAACGGCAAGTTCCGCACGAGCTTCTGGATCGGCCAGACGTTCTAACCTCCGCGCGTCCTGACTTTTTGCAAAGTGGCCGGACCTCGGTGGTCCGGCCACGATGTTTTTTGGGGTATCGACCGCGCTGCGGCGGACTCCTTGCGATCGATGTACATCCTGTTGTACAATGCGCTCATGGCGAAACAATACTCAATTGCGGAAGCACGCGCGAAACTGCCGGCCGTCGTGGACGAGGCGCGGTCAGGGCGGACGATCGAGCTCACGCGGCGCGGAAAGCCCGTCGCCGTCGTGATCTCGTTGCAGGAGCTCAGGCGGCTCCGTGGTGAGCCCGCGGGATTCTCGGCCAGGTACAAGGAGTTTCTGAAGAAGCATCCCTTGGCGGAGGTAGGGCTGGAGCCTGGATTCTTCGACGCTCTTCGCGATCGCGGTGAGGGCCGCAAGGTTCCCCTGTGACGGCACGGTACCTGCTCGACACGAGCATCGTGTCCTCGCCTGTCTCGAAGATCCCGAGTCCTGAGGTTGCCAAGCGACTGGAGAAGCACGCCCACGAGAGTGCGATCGCGGCGCCGGTCTGGCACGAACTGCTGTTCGGGTGCGACCGGTTGCCGCCTGGCAAGCGCAGGACAACTCTAGAAGCTTATCTGCGGGACGTGATCCAGGCTTCTCTCCAGATCCTCGCATACGATGAGGCTGCGGCGCGCTGGCATGCCCGCGAGCGTGTGCGCCTCGAGAAGCTCGGACGGCCCGCACCGTATGCTGATGGCCAGATCGCCGCAATCGCGCGAGTGAATGACCTGATCCTGGTCACCGCGAATGCGAGGGACTTCGCTCACTTCCACGAGCTAGCGGTCGAAGACTGGTCAAAGCGCTGAGACACCTTCACTCATCCTCCCGCCCTTCCACCAGCCCCGCTACCCGCCGCCCGGTGATTGCGCCCACGATTCTTGGGACGTGGACGTGGCAGGTCTCGACGATCACGGCCACCTTGCGCGGAGGCGTGCCGGCGACGGCGGTGCCGGCGATGAAGATGCCGGGGATGTTGGTCTCCATCGTCTCGGGGTCGTGGACCGGCTGGTGGGCCGGGCCTTCGAGTTTGACGCCGAGCATCTCGAACAACGCGGGATTCTGTTGATAGCCGGTCATGAGGAGGACGAAATCGGCGGCGTTGCGGGTTGGCGCTGCGCCGGCGAGCGGGGCGCCATCATCTGCGGTTGGCGCGAGGTCGACCCAGCCCGCGCCGATCTCGATCGGCCGCGTGCGTGGGAGGAATTGCACACGCGCGTCGCGGATCATGCTGCGGATCTCCGGCAGCAGCCAGAATTTCACGACCGCCGCATCGAAGTCGGCGCGTCGATAACTGAGCGTGACCTCCGCGCCGGCGCGCTGGCAACGCACTGCGGCTTCGACCGCGGAGTTGCGGCCGCCGGCGATGAGAAGGCGCTTGGCGAAATAGGTATGAGGATCGTGCAAGTAGTGGCTCACGTGAGGAGCGTCCTCGCCAGCGATGCCGAGCAGCCGCGGCGCGTGCATCGCGCCGATGGCCAGAACCACGATCTCGGCGTGATATCGATGCTCGCGGTCAACAGCTCGGGTCGACAACTCAAATCCGCCGCTGGGCAAGCGCCGGGCGTTCTCGACGCGCTCGAACGTGCGGATCGGCAATCCGAATTGCTGCACGACAGAGCGAAGGTAGGCGAGGTACTCCTCCCGTGTCGGCTTCTGCTGGTCTGGGACTTGGATGGCTACGCCGGCGAGCGAGAGACGCTCGGCGCTGGAGTGGAACTGCATCAGCGGCGGATACCAGGCGATGGTCGAGCCGATCTGTCCGGCATCGAGCTGGATGTACGCGATGCCGGCTTGCCGCAGCGCAACGGCGAGCTCGATGCCGATCGGGCCGGCGCCGACGATGATCACGCGGGTCTGTTCGATGGTCGTTTCTGTCATCGAGCGGATTCCGGCGGAGCGGCGAGGCGAGCCATGCCGCTCACTCCGTCGCGAGCCGGAGCTCGCGCAGGACCGACACCTTGGCGTCGATCATCACATGGTGCTCGATGCCGAGCAGATCGGCGAGCTTGCGCACGAGGTAGTTCTCGTAGTCGGAGAGCTTGCCGTCGGCGTAGGCCATGCGCCACATGGTCTTTACGATGTCGATTCGCTCGCCGAGGGACGAGTTCTTTCGGATGAAGTTCGTGAGTGCCCAATGATCGATGGTCTTGTTGCGAATCTCGTCTGCTGCCTTGATCAGTTCGTGAGCGCTCTCCTCGTCGAGCGCGAACTTTCCGGTGAGGTATCCGACGATGTCGCCATCCTCAGCAGCGGTGAGCGCTCCGTCCGCGTGTCCAATCTCGAGAAGAACGGCAGCCGTGGCGAGCGGCAGCGGGTCTTGTGCCTGCTGCGCCTGACTCTCGCGAGCCGCGCTCATGCCTTCTTTGATGCGAATGATGAGTCTGGCGATGCTCACGGATGGAGTTTATCAACGAGAGGCTTCAGAAACGAAGCCATCAGTTGATGATCTCCCGATGCCAGGACTCGCGCACGGGCTTTTCCCAGCGCGCGCTACGGACTTCGCCGAGGCGCTCCGCCAGAGTGTCGAAGACGATGGTATCGGGAGTGATCGCGCCAGAGGTTGCGAGCTTGCGGAAATCGGCGCGGCTGGCGGCAGCGACCGCGCCGGCCGCATCGCGATAGAAGAGGCGGTTGGGATCGAGGATCGCTGCTCCGAGGCGAGGCTCGAGGGCCTGCACGAGTCCGAACATCTTGTCGATCGAGCAGCCCGACGTCTCGCTCTGGCGATCGACGGCGATCACGAGGAAGCTGCCTTCGATCACCGCGCGCGCCGAGGCGATGGACGTTCCGTGTGCGGCCCAGCCTGCGAGGAATCCGTCGATGGCATCGAGCAGGATCGCGCTCCGGGTCTCGTCGAGTGCCGGAGAGATCCCGAAGACCCAGATGCGCGAATCATCGGAGAGGTGTTCGATCGGCTGGTGCATGGTGGGCGAAACACGAGCGCCGGGAGATTCTCTTCCATGATCCCGCGTGGTTCACCGTAGGGCCCAGCAGCGCTGGGCCGCCCGATCACGTGTATTCCAGAACACGCAGGGCGATGAAGAGGGCGACCAGCAGAATCCCCGCGGCGACGACCGAGAGGAAGATCAGTGCGGCGGCCCGGGAGTTCGGACCGCGTTGCTCCGGCGGAAGCCACTTCGAGGCTTCCCACGATTCGGTGGGCTCGCGCATTTGTTCTCCGCTACGAATGAGACGCGGAGATGCTGAGTGGCGTTGGCGGATGCGGCGTGACTCTTCGCCTTCGTTTCAGGAGCGTCACAAGAGGAGAATCACGCGATAGCGCGCCGCTCCAGAATCGTCGCCAGGTAGAAAGCGCGTTTCTGTTCGACGACGCGGGCCAGATCGGGCGACCAACGAAAGGCTTCGTGGATGCGGCGGGTCATGCGTGAGGGAGAATCGACTGCGAAGAAGAAGTGATTGACCAGCAACAACAGGCCGTTCGGCGCGAGGCGGGCGGCGATCCGGCTCGCCAGCATCTTGAGCATGGCGTCAGTGATCGGAGCGAGGTAGTAGATGATGTCGGCGACCACGATCAGATCGAAGCGGCGGCCGTCGTCGTCGAGGCAGGTGACGTCGGCTTGTGAGAACTCGAGATTCGGCACGCTCTCCGACAGCGTTCGAGCCCGCTGCACGGCCTCCTGTGAAAGGTCGATGCCGAGCACGCGCTCGGCATGCGGGGCGAGTTGCCGCGCGAGAACGCCGATCCCGCAGCCGACGTCCAGCACTTCGCGGTAGCGGCGATCGGGCAGCATGCCCACGAGGGCCTCGTACTTCCTTCGCTGATAGCGGAACTGCGGCAGTCCGGCCGCGAAGGGATCGTGCTTCGACTGATAGAGCTGATCGAACGCGTCCTTCGCTGCCTGGGAGCGGCGAAGGCGCGCCAGAGCGGCATCGGCTCGCGCGCTGCGAATCCAGAAGGCGATGTCGCGGAGGGTCATGAAGAACTGCTGCGGTTCCCGAGCGAGCGTCCGCTCGCCGAGCTCGTTGATGTCTGGCAAGACGACCTCTTTCCCGACGACTGCGTGGATTGCGAACCTGGGGTCCAGCGCATCTTACCAACTTCGCTGAGGCGTGGAAGGAGAAAGCGATATGACAGATAGCAGACGAATCTCGCGACGCCCTCACTGACCACCGCCCACTGACCACTGACCAATTCATCAACCGACCGCTGACCACTGCTCACTTCGGCCCCTCGGATTCGCATCGGCCCGAGTCCTTGTCTAATCGCGCAACACGCCCACCGGAGGCGCGAAGCGCGGGCCAGGCCGAGTCGCGAAGGAGGATGGCTATGAATCAACCACGTAGCAGTGGTTTCGAAGCGAACATCAATGTCACGCCCCTCGTTGACGTCTGCCTCGTGCTGTTGATCATTTTCATGATCGTGATGCCGGTGCTCGTGACGGGCGTCCCCGTGCACTTGCCCAAGACCCAGACCGGGCGAAATGTCGGCGATGCCACGCGGCAACTGGCGATCACGGTCAAGGACGATGGAACCGTCTATGTCGATGCCATCGTCCTGCGGAAAGAGCAGGTTGCCACCGAGCTGCGGCGCTTCCACGATCAAATGCCGAACCGCCCCGTGGCCGTCCGCGGTGACA
>DASQGS010000492.1:0-3140 GCA_035632455.1 Thermoanaerobaculia bacterium
AGCGTCTCTCCTTTTTCGAGCAGGGCCTCGTCGTCCTGGCCATGAAGGGCGCGGGCGCAACGGTCCAGAAGAAGCTGATCCTGCCGCCCGACGCCGTCGCCGCCTACACGAAGAATCTGACGAAGGCCGCGGTCGATGCCGTCCCGGCCAGCGCGCTGAGCACGCCGATGTTCGACCGGCGGGCATCGCTTCGGGTCTACGACAAGGACGCGCATTTCGCCGAGCTGAGGTTCGATCCCATCGCGGCGCTGCCGAAGAAAGGCAACGACTGGGTCCTGCCGCTGCAGGATCTTCTCCGCGCGCTCTCCGAGGATCGCACCGTCACCAACACCATCGCCGGATACGAGCCGAAGGCGGGAGACCACCTCGTCGGCGACGATCGCAAGACGTGGGAAGTGACGCGCGTGATTCCCGATGGCGACATGGTCGTGCTCCGCTGCCTCACCGAACCGACTACGATTTACGTTGCGAAGAAGGATCTCTACAACTACTTCATCGGGTCGCGAGCCGCGGCGGCCTCTCGATGACCGGGCTGCGCGTCACCGCAGGAACGCTTCGCGGGCGGCGCATCCCCGTGCCACCGCACGCGGTGCGTCCGACCTCGGAGCGCGCGCGGCAGGCGTACTTCAACATCATCGGCGAACGGATCGACGGCGCGCGGTTTCTCGATCTCTTCGCCGGAAGCGGGATCTTCTCCTTCGAAGCCGTCTCGCGCGGCGCCGCGACCGCCGTTGCGATCGAGTACTCGCGCCACAACGCCGAGGCCATCGAGCGCATTGCCGTCAACTGGAACGCGCCTGTACGCACGATCAACGCCGACATCTTCGCCGGGATTAAGCGCCTCGACACCGCGGTTTTCGATCTGGTTTACGCTGACCCTCCGTATGAGTACGAACGCTACGACGAGCTGCTGCTCGCGATCGACAATCGTGTACCGCTCGCCGGCAACGCCCTCGCTGTCATCGAGCACAAGCGCAGATCCGAGCCGTTCCGCAAGAAACCGGGCGGCCTGCAATTCGTCAGACGCGCCGAGTATGGGGAAGTCTGGATGAGCTTTTTCGAGCGGACGGAGGTGTCATCCTGAGCCGCGTAGACGGCGAAGGAACTCCTTGGCAGGATGGTGATTCTCGCAAGGAGATCCTTCGGCGCGCTTCACCCCTCCGGGGTTTCGCCGCCTCAGGATGACACGAACAGGGAGACACATGAACGTTCACGAAATCACGCCGCGCATGCTGGTGGACATGATGGCATCGGACATCCCGCCGGTGCTGGTCGACGTCCGCACTCAAATCGAGGCTTCCATCTGCCAGATCGACGGAAGCCTGTTGATTCCGCTGGATAGCCTGTCGCAGCATCTCGGCAAGATGCCGGCAGACAGGCCGATCGTGGTGTACTGCCACCACGGGAGCCGCTCGCTGACCGCGGCGCGTTACCTCGCGCAATCCGGGTACGAGGCGGTGTCGCTCGCCGGCGGGATCGATCGCTGGGCGATCGAAGTCGCGCCGGAGATGGCAAGGTACTGAAAAGGAACCAACCACCCAATGGAACTGATCCTCAACGACGAAGGCGTACACACTCTGTTCGGGGTCCACGACGAAAACCTGCGCATGCTCGAGGATGCGTTCAGCGTGAAGATCTCCTCTCGCGGGAACGAGATCTTCGTGCAGGGCGCGCCGGAGAGCGTCGCGCCGGTCGAGCGGCTGCTCCGCGACATGCAGCACCTCATCGATCAGGGATACCCGTTCAAGCGCTCGGACCTTTCGACCGGCGTGCGCGTGCTGCGCGACCGTCCGGAAGCGGACCTCGTGGAGTTCTTCACCGACGAGGCCCTCATGCCCGCGCTCCGCCGCGTCGTGACGCCGCGCAACATGGCCCAGAAGCTCTACCTGCAGGCCATGCAGCAGTACGACATCACCTTCGCCATCGGACCGGCCGGCACCGGCAAGACCTTTCTCGCCGTCGCCGTCGCCGCCGCCGCGCTTGCCGAGAAGCAGATCAAGCGGATCATCCTCTGCCGCCCGGCCGTGGAAGCGGGCGAGCGCCTCGGGTTTCTTCCCGGCGACATCGCCGAGAAGGTCAATCCCTATCTCCGGCCGCTCTACGACTCGCTCTACGACATCATCGGCTTCGAGAAGTGCGAGAAGCTCGTCGAGCGAAGCGTCATCGAGATCGCGCCGCTGGCGTTCATGCGAGGCCGCACCCTCAACGATTCGTTCATCATCCTCGACGAGGCCCAGAACACGACGCCCGAGCAGATGAAGATGTTCCTCACCCGCCTCGGCTTCGGCTCGAAGGCGGTCATCACCGGCGACGTCACGCAAGTCGATCTTCCGGAGGGGAAGAAGTCGGGATTGCGCGAGTCGCGGATCATTCTGCAAGGAACCGAGGGCATTCGCTTCTTCGATTTCACCGACCGCGACGTCGTGCGGCACCCGCTTGTGGCGAAGATCGTCGTGGCCTACGACCGGATCGACAAGGCCGAAGCCGCGGCGAAGGCGGAGGCCAAAGCCGCGGCCGCAGCGCGAAACGATATGCGTCCTGCCGGCGGGAACGAGACGGCGACGTGACGCCTGCCGAGGTGACCGTCGAGGTCAGCGGCCTCGCAGTACCGCGCTTCAACCGCCACGACATGGCCGCGTTCGCGCGAAAGGTGCTGCGAACGCTCGACTCGATGAAGAGGCTCGATCGCGAGATCAGCGAGGTCTCCATCGGCATCGTTGCCGACTCGGCGATGCGATCCCTCAATCGCGGCTTTCGCCACATCAACCGGACGACCGACGTGCTCACGTTTCCAGCGGACGCGTCCTACGGCGAGCCGGGCGACGCCGGTCATCCCCTCGGCGACATCGCCATTTCGCTCGATCAGGCACGACGCCAGGCGGCCGCCGAGAGACACGCGGTCGGCACGGAGGTCCGCTATCTCATCCTCCACGGCATCCTCCACGCGCTCGGCTACGATCACGAGAGCGATGCCGGCGAGATGAACGCCCTGGAGATCGAAGTCCGAAGACGAGTGGGGTTGGAGTAGCAGAGCCGCCCGCGCGGACGGCTCTTGTGGCCGAACTTTGCAAGTTCGGGTATTGGAGTTTGGACATTTTGGACTTAAATCGTAGGGCCCACTCTGCGCTGGCTGTAGCGCC
>DASQGS010000493.1:0-2828 GCA_035632455.1 Thermoanaerobaculia bacterium
CATGAGGTCGTCGGGTACGACGACTTCTCCACCGGGCAGGAGCGGTTCCTCGAAGCCGCACGACCGCGGCCCGGTTTCCGTCTCTGTCAAGGCGACGTGCTCGATTCATCATCCCTGCCTGACGCGATGCGCGGCTGCGACACGGTTTTTCACCTCGCCGCAAACGCCGATGTCCGCTTCGGCCTCGAGCATCCGCGGAAGGACCTCGAGCAGAACACCATCGCGACGTTCAACGTGCTCGAGGCGATGCGCGCGAACGGCATTAAACGCATCGCGTTCTCGTCCACGGGATCGATCTACGGTGAGCCTGAGGTGCATCCCACACCCGAGAACGCGCCGTTTCCGATTCAGACGTCGCTCTATGGCGCGTCGAAGCTCGCCTGTGAAGGGCTGATTCAGGCCTATTGCGAGGGTTTTGGCTTCGAAGGCTTCATCTTTCGGTTCGTGTCGATCCTAGGCGAGCGCTATTCGCACGGCCACGTGTTCGACTTCTATCGGCGGCTGCGCGAAAACCCGAACGAGTTGCAGATTCTCGGCAATGGGCTGCAACGGAAGTCCTATCTTTACGTGCAGGATTGCATCGACGCGATTCTTCTGGCGATGCAGCACCCGGCAAAGAGAGCGCAGATTTTCAATCTGGGCACCGATGAATATTGCCAGGTGAACGATTCCATCGGCTGGATCATGAACCACCTCGGGCTGACACCGGAACTCAAGTACACCGGCGGCGAGCGCGGTTGGGTCGGCGACAGCCCCTTCATCTTTCTCGACTGTACGAAGATCCGCGCGCTTGGCTGGAAACCGAGGCTGTCGATCCGCGAGGGGATCATCCGCACGCTCGACTACTTGAAGTCGAGCCAGTGGCTTCTGGAGTCGCGTTCGTGAAGGTCTGTGTGGTCGGTCTATGGCACCTCGGCACTGTGACCGCGGCGTGTCTCGCTTCGCGCGGACACGAGGTTGTCGGCTATGACGCGAACGCCGAGACGACCTCGCGGCTGCAGAAGGGTGAGCCGCCGATCTCCGAGCCGGGGCTCCCGCAACTGGTCAGCGACGCCATCACTGCCGGCAAGCTGCGGTTCACTTCGGATGCGGCGGGCGCACTGCGCGATGCGGAGGTCGTCTGGGTCGCATTCGATACGCCGGTCGATGACGAGGACCGCGCCGACGTCGACTTCGTCATTCGCTCCGTCGAGCAGTTGCTGCCGCTCATGCGTCGCGACACACTCGTGTTGATCTCATCGCAGATGCCCGTCGGTTCGACCAGGACGCTCGAGCATGCAGCGGCGACGGCGAGCCGACCCGATCTTTCGTTCGCCTACTCGCCCGAGAATCTCCGCCTCGGTAAAGCGATCGAGGTCTTCACGAATCCGGATCGCGTCGTCGTGGGGGTCCGCGAACAATCGGATCGGGCCCGCATCGAGCAGCTGCTCGCGCCGTTCACGATCCGCATTGAGTGGATGTCCGTGGAGTCGGCGGAGATGACGAAGCATGCCCTCAATGCGTTCCTCGCCACATCCGTGGCTTTCATTAACGAGATCGCTACGATCTGCGAGCATGTCGGCGCCGATGCCAAAGAAGTCGAGCGCGGCCTGAAATCCGAGAAGCGCATCGGACCGGGCGCATACCTCGGTCCCGGCGGCGCTTTCGCTGGCGGAACACTCGCTCGCGATGTGGTCTTTCTCTCCGCGACGGGGCGCAAAGCCGGAGTGCCGACGAATCTCATCGACGGAATCAAATCGAGCAACGACGCGCACCGCGGCTGGGCAAAGCGACGGCTGCAGGAGTTGCTCGGAGAGCTTCGCGGCCAGCGCATCGCGGTCTGGGGCCTGACGTATAAACCGGGAACGGACACGCTGCGGCGGTCGTCGGCGGTCGAGCTCTGTCGAGCACTCGCACAAGCCGGTGCGAAAGTGATTGCGCACGATCCGGCTGTAAAGGCTCTCCCGCCAGATCTCGCAGGAATCTGCCTAGTGCCTGATCCGCTTGCGGCTGTCAAAGATGCCGCTGCGCTCGTCGTCATGACCGAATGGCCGGAGTACCGCCAGATCGACGGAACGGCGATCGCCGAGGCGATGAGCCGGCGACTCGTACTGGACGCGAACCGGTTTCTGGCGAAGCAGCTCGGCGACAATCCTCAAATTACATACGCCACAGTGGGAAAGGCCGTCTGATGTCTTATGACCTGAACGGCCGCGCAGCGATCATCACAGGAGCCAGCCAGGGACTCGGCCAGGCGATCGCGCGTGCGTACGTCTCCGCCGGCGCGCGCGTTGCCATCTGCGGCCGCGACGCGGGCACTCTTGCCCAAACGCAGCGCGACCTCGAGACTTTGACGCCAGAGGGCAATCGCGTCATCAGTGAAGTCGCCGACGTCGCTCGAGAATCGGACGTCGAGCGCCTCGTCAATCGCGCGATCGAGGAGTTCGGCCGCATCGACATCCTCGTTAACAACGCCGGCATCTACGGCCCGCTTGGTGCGATCGAAGAGATTGACTGGACCGCTTGGGTTCGAGCCATCGAGATCAATCTCCTCGGGTCGGTAATGGTCTGCCGGGCGTTGCTGCCGCATTTGAAGAAGAACCGATATGGGAAGATCGTCCAGCTCTCCGGAGGCGGCGCGACCAATCCATTGCCGCGCATCAGCGCGTACGCCGCTTCAAAGGCGGCGATCGTTCGATTTGCGGAGACGCTAGCCGAGGAAGTGCGCGAGTACTCGATCGATGTGAATTCGATCGCGCCCGGCGCGCTGAATACGCGTCTGCTGGATGAAGTGATCGAAGCGGGTCCGGAGCGGGTCGGGAAGAATTTCTATGACCGTTCGGTGAAGC
>DASQGS010000494.1:0-3810 GCA_035632455.1 Thermoanaerobaculia bacterium
ATGGCTCTGGTGTTCGCCGCGCTTCACGGATGGAACCGTGGAATCACGCTGCTGGCATTTGCAGACGCCCTCATCGAGACCTCGAGCGGCCTGCGGCATGCACGCGGCGGCGGATTCCCGTGGCGTGAGTTGCTGATCGTCTTCGTGCCCGCGGCGCTCCACGAAGAGCTGCTCTTCCGCGGATATCCATTCCAGAAACTGCTGGCCCGGCATCGAGGAGCGGCGTACGGCGTGATGGCTCTGGTGTTCGCCGCGCTTCACGGATGGAACCGTGGAATCACGCCGCTGGCACTGGTGAATCTCGTGCTCGCTGGAGCGATGCTCGGGCTTGCGTACGAACTGCGGCGAAGCCTCTGGGTTCCGATCGGATTGCATCTCGCCTGGAACGTCGTGTCCGGTCCGATCCTCGGATACCCGATCAGCGGCTACATCGCGTCGTCGTCGCTGCTCGCCGTGCGCTCGCCGGGAGCCGAGGCGCTCAGCGGAGGCGCGTTCGGCATCGAGGGGAGCGCATGGGCGACGGTCGTCGAGGTCGCCGCGATCGCGATTCTCGCTTGGATTTCTTGCCGTCAACACCGCGCAAAAACGTGATTCCGCCGAAGGTAGGGCACGTCCGACCACACTAAAAGAAATCCGGGTCCGCGGTGTCCGAATTCGCTACCATACGCCCTCAACGGTCTTTCACATCGATTCGAGGAGGCTTGCATGGTGTCTGCACGCGCTTTGCGCACGCTCGTGTTCCTTTCCCTCGTGATTCTCGCGATCCCTCTCTCCGCCCAACAGACAGGGTCGATCAGCGGGAAGGTCACCGCGACGGACGGCTCCGCCCTTCCCGGGGCGACCGTCGAAGCGCGGTCGAACGTCCTGCCCACGCCGCGCGTGACGACCTCGAGCGGCAACGGCGACTATCGGCTGCCGGCCCTGCCGCCCGGCAACTACACGGTGCAGTTCAGCCTCTCGGGCATGCAGACAGTTACCCGGAAGGCCGAGGTGCTGCTCTCGCAAGATATCGCCCTCGACGCCAAGCTCGGCGTTCAGGCACTGTCCGAGAGCGTCACGGTGACGGCCCAGGCGTCGCTGGTTGACAAGACGTCTACGGCCCTGCAGAGCGGCCTGTCCACGCAGCAGATCCAATCGCTGCCCGTGGAGCAGAACTACAGCGATCTGCAGAAGCTCATCCCCGGTGTCCAGTACTCGCAGGCCGTCAGCCGGGGGCCGAGTGCGGGCGCCAGCGGTCAGGACAACGTGTACCTGTTCGACGGCGTCAACGTCACGATGCCACTCTTCGGAATCCTCGTGGCTGAGCCGGCGACGCACGACATCGCCCAGGTCAGCGTCGTCAAGGGAGGCGCGAAGGCCGTCGACTTCGACCGCGCGGGCGGATTCCTGATCGATTCCGTGAGCAAGTCCGGAACGAGCAGATTCTCCGGCGAGGTGAGTTATCAGATGTTGAGTCACACCATGGTCGCGCCGCAGGCCGGCACGGTCAACGCAACCTACCAGCAGGACCGCGACTGGACGACCGTCAACTTCGGCGGCCCGATCCTGCACGACAGGCTCTTCTTCTACGCTTCGTACTACCGGCCCATCTACACGAGGAACAACCAGGCGAATTTCTACGGCGACCTCCCCTCGTTTCGGAGCTCGCGCAACGAGGAGTTCGGAAAGCTCACCTACACGCCCGTGCAGTCGATGCTGATCAACGCCAGCTATCGGAACTCGCATCGCCTCGATACGTCCGGCGACAATTTCTCGACCAATCACTCCGGGACGACGGGCAGCGGCAGCGAGGTCAACCTGAAGATCGGAACGCTCGAAGTCTCCAAGGTGATCAATGCAAAGAGCTTCGCGACCCTCAAGTTCACGGACTTCCGAAATCCGGGATTCGGCCGCGCCGACAACATCGCCAATGCCACAGTGTCCACGGCTCTCGGAACTCATCTGGACATCAACAACCTCGACAAGATCGGCCGCCTGATCGTGCCGACCGCGGTGCCGGCCAACGCCGCATTCGTTCAGCCCTTCATCGACAAGTACGGCTACTCGTCGGGCGGAGTGCAGACCGGGGGTGGCACCGTCGGCTTCGGGCAGTTCGCCCACGACGACGACAGCTTCTTCCGCAAGAGCGGGCAGATTGGATACAACTACATTCTGGGCAACACGGTCACTCACGACCTTCACGTCGGCTATCAGCGCTACAACGATTCCGAGGACCGCTTTCAAACCTCGAATGGATGGGGCCTCATCACCATTCCAGGCGGAGTCGGTGCGGCCGGGACTTGTCCGGCCAACGCCTGCGGCACGTCAAAGCCGGCCTTCTTCGTCGCGGCCGTAAGCAATCAGACGACGGGAACGGTTCCTACCATTCATTCGGAATTCCACTCCCAGGCCTTCGAGCTCAATGACACCATCCACCTGAACAACTGGACTTTCAATGCGGGTCTCATGGCCAGCAACGACACGCTCTTTGGCCAGGGTTTGAAGGCGGCCGACAACATCGCCGGTTTCGTAGCGTCTCCGGGCACGAAGTACAAGATGCACGACTTCGGCTTCGGCCAGGAGATCCAGCCCCGCCTCGGTGCGACGTGGGCTTACGATGGGAAGGACACCGTTTACGTCAGCGCCGCCCGCTACAACCCGGCCGCGAACTCGGATGCTCGCGCCGCTTCGTGGGACCGCAATCTCGTGGCCCAGATCAACGCCTACTTCGATGCCAGCGGCAATCTCATCGGGTTCGCACCGAATGCGTCGTCCTCCGGAAAGCTGTTCCAGGCCGGCATCAAGCCGCCCGAGATCAAGGAGTACATGATCGGTACCGCGCAGCAGCTCACCAACCGGTGGACGGCCCGGTTCTATACGCGCTATCGCAAGGGCGACCACTACATGGAGGACACCAACAACACTGCGCGCATCGACTTCAATTCACCTGCCGGGATCCCGAAGGAGCCATACATCCCCAATCTCGGCACCGTCGTCCCGCCCACCGGGCTCCGCGGCGCCATTGGCAGCGGCTCGAGCTACGTCATCGCCAATCTGGATGGAGCCTTCACGAAGTATTACGAAGCGACGATGGAGTCGGAATGGCACGGTGACAGGATGTTCGTCCGCGGCTCGTATACCTGGAGTCACTACTACGGGAACTTCGATCAGGACAATTCCACGTTCAGCAGCGCCAACGACGCGGCCGTCTTCATCGGCTCATCGAACATCGGAGACGGCGCGGGACGCCAGCTTTGGGACCACAAGTACGGTAATCTGCGCGGCGACCGCCGTCATCTGGCGAAGATCTACGGCACGTACATCCTTCCCTGGAAAGCGACGGCCGGCGCGTTCTTCGTCTATCAGTCCGGTCAGCCGTACCAGCTTGAAAGCGTCCTTCCGTATCGCCCGCTGACCGGTTCCACCAGTGACACGAATCGATATGCCGAGCCGGCCGGGGCTCGTGTCTCGCCGGAGCACCATCAAGTCGATCTGAACTACACCCAGAACTTCCCGATCCCGAAGGGAGTGAATCTCCAGCTCGTCTTCGACGTCTACAACGTGTTCAACAAGCAGACCGGTTATGACTACGAGACCCGCATCGGGGTACTCGGCTTCACGACCAGGACCGACGTCCCCACTGTCGCGATCCCGTCCACGATTCCTCTCTCGGTTCTCACTGGCCTCGGAATCGATCCCACCAAGAGCCGGATCAACGCTCCCTACCCGAACACGTTCTACGCTCCGCGCCGCTTCCAGTTGGCAGCGCGAGTACAGTTCTGACGCGCATAAGAGCGAAGTCACGGAAGGCCCGGCGGCAACGCCGGGCCT
>DASQGS010000495.1:0-10596 GCA_035632455.1 Thermoanaerobaculia bacterium
GCGCGCCTCGGACATCTGTGGCAGGAATGGACAGCGCTGGGCGTGCATCTGATTGACGACGGCTGGAAGGCGCCCTCGGGCATCGAGATCTTCACGGACTCAGGTACGTATGCGCCCACGTTTCTGGTGGGGAGCTGGAAGGATGTCGAGGGCGCAACGCACGTCTTTCTCTGCGACGGCTACGCCGCGACTGCCGAGGCGATGCAGGCGGCAAGCCTCTCGGAAGTGCTCGATGTGGACGCGACGATGACGGCGTTCTCGCCGGAGTTCAAGCAGCCGTGCGATGCCGAGGGAAGGCTGATGCAGCTCGACCCGGAGTCCGCCGATTTCGCGCAGCGAGTCACCGAGATCCTTGGCGGCCGCGAAGTCGATACCGGAAGGGTCGAGAGCTACGGGGCGGCCATCCGCGAAGCGCAGATCTCGAACATGCCGCTCAGTAAGCGCGGCGTGCGCGCGGATGACTTCCTCCCGGGAAAGAATTGGAGCGTCCTCGCCAGCATCGGCTACATGTGCGACGACCCGTACACGGGAGCACCCGGCGTCACGAAAGTCTCCGAGGGCGTCTATCGCGTGACCACGCGGCTCGCCACGCGCAAGGCCTCGAGCCGGATCACGTTCACCTTCCGGCTGATGGAACCGCTCGAGCAAGCCCGCCACGTCTTCAGTCCGCTGCTCGTCCGCTTCATCTCCGGCGTGGATCACACCAGCCGCGCGGTGAAGATCTCCGACTCCGGCCGCATCCGCAATGAGCTACAGACGATGTTCTCGCAGGCTCTCGAGCATGTCGGCGACACGATCCACGTCCACCTCGATCGCGTGGACGATATGGTGATGCCTCGCGAGAAACGGGCGGCGATCCTGAAGGTGCTGGAGTGGTACAAGCGGAACCATTCGGTTTGGTTCGAGTGGCTGGAGATCGAGTAGAAAACCGGATTCCCACCCGAGCCCCCGAGGTTTGAGTCAAAGGCCGGGCTCGGGGGCGGGTGCGGGCTCGGGCTCGGACTTCCCGCGCGCGAGTCCCGCTTCCGCGCCCGGTTCTTCCAAGTCCCCGAGGTTTGAGTCAAAGGCCGGGCTCGGGAGCGGGCTCGGGCTCGTTTCCCCTAGCGAACTCTGAACGCTGCATTCGCCATCATCGGATCGGCCTTCGAATAGGTCTTGAGATTGTTCCCCTTGTCGATGACCTGGAACCAGACGATGTTCCAGATCCCCTTTGCCGCCGACTTCGGCACGGTGATCTTGCCGGTCCAGACCTGGCCCTGGCCTGTCGAGGCGAGCGAGAAGTAGAGGCGTGGCGGCTGGGCGTTGCCGGGAGACAGCGGCCCCGCGGCCTGGCCGGAGACGCTGGCTACACCGCAACCGTCATCGGAGACTGTGGCCGTGACGGTGATGACCGAGATGTCGGAATTGCTGACCACGACCGGATCCAGGATCAGCGTGGACATGGCCGGCGGCGTTGAGTCGCATGAATCCCCCGCCACGTTCAGGTGGACGGCGGCGACCAGCGGATTGTCGGCCCGAACCGTCGTCATGTTGTTCGCCTTGTCCTGGAGCTGCACCTGCTCGAGCGACCAGTTGCCGCAGTCAAGGCACTTCGGCATGGTGATGTCGCATTCCCAGACGTCGCCTGCGCCCGGGCGGCACCCGAATCCGATGCGAGCGATCTTGACGGGGCTCTGAAAGACTCCGCTGACGAGGGCGACGCCGGACTTGTCATCGTCAGCCTGGACGTAGAGCGTGTTCTTGTCCCCGGCGTTCATCACGGTTCGGTCGAGCCAGACACGCGCGAGCGTCGGCGGCGTCGAATCGGAGTTCGAGGACGTCACGCGGAACGTCGCGCTCGGCGGCACGTTCCCAGCCGCGTAACTGACGTTCGCGGAGTTGCTGGCGTTGTCGGTGAGGCTTAGGAAGTTGATTCGCCAGATCCCAGCCTCGGCGTCTTTCGGGACGGCGACGCGCCCAGTGTAACGATTCGAGTTGGGCACTCCATCGGACTGAAGAGAGAAACCTTGCATGGCCTTCCCGGTCGGACTGGTGACGCTTCCGGAGATGTTGCGGATTCCGGAGATGTCGTCAGTGGCCATCACGACGAGCATCGTCTCCTGGCCGTCCTGAATCTGCGGCGGCGAGAACTCGACGCTGAGCAATTGCGGCGGGGTGTTGTCGGAGGTCGGGTCCTTTGGATCCGCCGAGGTCGTGTTTGTGGACGTCTTGGGCGGCGGTGTCGAGGGCACACTCGAGCTCGAGGCCGAGTTACCCGAGAAGAGGTTGGCGATGGGTGCGACGAGCCGCTGGAGCGCGGACGGTGGGTCGGGTTTGGGTGGCGGCGGCTGATTCGGAGGCGCAGGCGATGGGCCTCGCTGTTGGGGATTGTTCTTGGCCGCCTGATCGCCCGCGGCGAGCAGTTCCCTGAATCGCTGCTCCCGAGCGGCGCGGCTGCGATCGGATTCAGCGACGCCAACGCCGCCACGGCTCGCAATGGTTTGAGCCGCGGCACCGCCTGCCGTTCCATCCGCCTCGGACGATGTCAGCGCGCCGCCCGTCGAACGGCCGGCAGTGGCGCGGCGGGACGCAGGATCGGAGGACGAACCGGTCTGGTCCGCGCGGGCATCGACCGTCGTGTAGGAGTGGACACGCCACGTGATGACGAGCGCGAATGCCACGCCGGTGACCGTAAAGAACACGGGAAGGAACGAGATCTTACGGCCCGAGGTCATCAGAAATCTCCGAGGCAACGCGCGGCACGCAGCCGGGATGATGTTGAGATTCTACGCGGATTCGACGAACGGCCGGAGCCATCAGTTGACGACACCGGGAACCGCGAGCGTGAACGGATCGATCTCGGCGCGAAACGTCTCCCCGGCCGCGGTGCGCATGAAGTAGGCGCCCTGCATGGAGCCGACATCGGTGCGCAAGGGGCAATAGCTCGTGTACTCAAAGGTCTCTCCCGGAGCGAGTGTCGGCTGTTCCCCTACGACGCCGGGACCCTGGACGCGCTCGACGTTGCCATCAGAGTCGGTGATGATCCATTCCCGGCTGATCAGTTGGACGGTTTCAGTGCCTGTGTTCGAAATTCGGACGCGGTAGGCGAAAAAAAAGTAACGCTCCCTCGGTTCACTTCGTTCCTCGACATAGAAGCTCTCGACCTGGATCCGGATTCCGCGCGTGGTGGTGTCGCTCATAAGGGACATTATGGGGGAAGACTCCCTCACCCGTGCCCCAATACCGCATGCGGCCGGTACGGTTCTTCGAGCAACGTCATCTCCTCCGGTTCGAGCTTGATCTCAAGGGCGGCGATGGCCTGGTCGAGCTGCTCGATCTTCGACGCCCCGATGATCGGAGCCGTGATGCCCGGACGATGGAGCATCCAGGCCAGAGCGATCTGCGCGGGCGCGACGCCGCGCTTCCCGGCCAGCTCGACCACGCGGTCGACCACGGCGAAGTCGGCTTCGTCGTAATAGAGCTTGTGCGCATAGTCATCGGTGCGCGCGCGGGCGGTCTCGCCGCCGCGCTCGCGGGTCCGATTGCCGGCGAGAAATCCACGGGCCAGCGGGCTCCATGGAATCACTCCGATTCCGGCGTCGCGGCAGAGCGGGATCATCTCGCGCTCTTCTTCCCGGTAGATAAGGTTGTAGTGATTCTGCATGCTGACGAAGCGCGTCCAGCTGTTGTGCCCGGCCACATGCAGCATCTTCGCGAACTGCCATGCGTACATGCTCGATGCCCCGACGTACAGCGCCTTCCCGGCGCGAACGACGTCGTGCAGTGCCTCGAGCGTCTCTTCGATCGGGGTCTCAGGATCGAAGCGGTGAATCTGGTAGAGGTCGACGTAGTCCATGCCGAGGCGGCGAAGCGAGGCGTCGATCGCCTCCATGATGTGCTTGCGCGAGAGTCCGCGGGCGTTCGGCCGCTCCTCGAGCGGGAAGAAGACCTTCGTGGCGATGACGACCTCATGCCGCGTCGCCAGGTCGCGCATGGCGCGTCCGAGGATCTCCTCGGAGACGCCGCGAGAGTACATGTCGGCGGTATCGAAAAAGTTGATCCCGGCCTCGACGGCGCGCCGCAGGATCGGCCGGGCCTCGTCCTCCTCCACGATCCAATCGCGCCAGCTCTTCGAGCCGTACGTCATCATTCCGAGGCAGAGGCGGGAGACCTTGAGACCGGTATGACCGAGGTTGGTGTAGTGCATGAGTCGCTCCAGAAAAGGCAGAAAGCAGAAAGCAGAAGTGATGTCGGGAGAGCGTAACTGATGTCGCCCAGAATCCGTCAAGGAAGGTAGGATAGTGCCAACAGTGCCCTCGCACAGAATCACTTCTGCGTTCTGCTTTCTGCCTTCTGCCTTTCACTCCATGCGTTCCTGCCTCCTTCTGGCGATCCTCCTCTTCGCCGCTTGCTCTCAAACCCCCGGGCCGGTGCTCGCGCCGGGAGATGCTGCTGGTTCATCGAACACGTCGACCGGCTCTGGCGCGCTCCAGGTCAGCGTGATCGCGGGACCATCGCCGGAAACCTCGACGATCGTCATCCCGATCCACGCCACGCTCCAGCCGCTGCTGCCCATCCTCGAGGCCCAGGTGCCGAAGACGTTCTCCAAGCTCGACGGTTTCGAGATGGACAAGGAGCAGAAGGTCGGCGCGCGCTACGACATCCGCCGCGACAGCATCGTTCTCAACATGCAGGGCAGCGGTCTTCACGCCACGACGACGGTTCATTACGCGCTGCAGGGCTGCCGCCGGACGCAGAACCCGTTCACGAAGAACTGGTCGATGGTCCCGTGCGTCTCGTGCGGATTCGGCGAGCCGATGCGCGAGGCCTTCATCGCCATCGACTCGCATCTGGAGTGGGATCAGAACTGGCGCATCCGCTCGAAGACCGCGGTGCGTCCGGTGGAGTTTCCGAATCGCTGCACGGTGACGTTTCTGAACATCGACATCAGCGACTGGAAGATCGCTCCGCTCGTGAACCGGCAGCTCCAGGAAGTGGCGAAGGGAATCGATCAGAACACGCCGAAGCTGACGGACGTGCGGGCGAATGCGCAGCAGATCTGGGCATCGATCCAGGCGCCCGCCGAGATCGCGCCGAAGGTGTGGCTGTCCGTGGAGCCGGTCGACTTCGCGCTCGCGCCGATTCGCGGCTCCGGCCTTCAGGTGTCGAGCGCGCTTGTGCTGCAGGCCCGCACGCGCGTGGTCGTCGGCGAGCGCCCGGCAAGTGCCGCCAAGCCTCTCCCTCCATTGCGCACCGCCGCAATTGAAGGCGGCGGGATCCGCGTGCCCTTCGACGTGGAGCTGCCGTACGAGGAGGCGAGCCGGCTGATCAGCGAAGAGGTCGGCAAGCGGACGTACAAGGTCAGCGGTGGGACGCTCGCCGTCGAATCGATCCGATTGCTTCCAAACGCGAACGGCCGGTTGACGATCGAGGCGACGATCGATTATCGCGGCGGTGGCCTGAAGAACTATCGCGGAGTGGTGAGCTTCGAAGGTACGCCGCGGTTCGACGCCGATACAAACCGGGTGGCGATCGGGGACCTCGACTATTCGCTGGAGCGGAAGCGGCGCAATCCGTTCCTGCGCTTCGCCGATCGCGTGACTCATGAGGGCGTTCGCGCAAACCTCGCGGCCAATGCGAATTGGACGATCCGCGATCGCCTCGGCATCCTTCGCAGCCAGATCGAGCAGGCAATCGACCGCCCTCTCACCGCGGGCGTGGCCCTGCACGGGAAGATCGACGCCGTCACCGCGCAAGGCGTCCTGCTCCGGCCGGAGGGCATCGTGATCCGAGTCGTGGCCACCGGAAGAGCGGATATTGATGTGAAGGATTGGCGGTAGGCAGGCCGTCGCACGATTCGAGACTATGATTTGCGTAGACACGCCACATGTTCAGATATCGGGACACAATTCGTAAAGGCCGCCTTGCAAAACAGACCGACCACTGCGGCTCCGACGGCCCGGTGTTCGACTTGGCCGAACTGACGGTCAACGGTCGCGTGCGCGACCCATGGGATCGCCGCCGCCTGCTGACGACTCGCGGAAGTGCCCGGCTTGCGGACCGTGTTCTAATCTATGCCGTGGCTGCCGATCTCCAAGTGCACGTTGGTTTCGATGGCGTTCGAGGAACGACCGGCGCGGTGAAGCACGAGACTCTCTTCCATAACGCCGCTGTCCGAGCCGCGGGTGAGATCGTGATTGTCGAGGGTGTCGTACAATCTGTGAACGATCACTCAGGCAGCTACCGGACGCACGGAAAAATGGCCGCCGATCCGGGATTTGCGCGGGCAGTTCTCGGGTCACTCGATCGAGCTGGCGCCGCCATCACGGCGGAAGAGCTGACCAGGTTGAAAGGAGAGGCGGGCCAATGAACGCGGAGAAGAAGTTCCTGCGACAACTCGCCGACAGTGACATCGACGACCTCATGGACCAGGCGGGCAGGTTGCCGCGCGCTAAACGTGAGCAGCGCGTTCGAGAGACGCTGGAATTGATAGCTACCATCCGCGATCCGATTTTGTTGGTGAAGGCGGTCGGCTGGATTCAAGCCGCTCTCGCGGGGTTCGATTCCGACGACCTCGCTCTTCCAGTCCCACTGGCGGTTGATCTGGTCGCGAGGCTGACCCAAACAGTTCGTTCGAGGTCCGCTCCTGTTGAGGCAAGGGAGTCGGCCTTGACCGGAATCGCGTTGGTATTCATCAAGGTGAACGTGCTTCCGAACTCGCTCGACGCTGCCATACGGCGTGCGTTTCGCTCCGCGACGAAGGACTCCGACAAGCAACTGCGGGAGTTTGCGAAGAGGAGCCTTGGCGCGCATGGTGTCTTGTCGCGGCGGCACCCAACGAGACACCTTGTTGCTCTCGAACACCTCCGGTTGCCGAAGGTGATCAACACAATCGCGTCTCTCGAGGGATTCATGAAGATCAATAAAGGCGGAAAGGGCGCGCGTGAGCTCGTTGCCCAGCGAGTGCAGAAGGACCTGCGGCCAGCTTTGAAGTATTGAACCATGAAGTTGTGAGCGCGATCCGCGACGTGGCACGCCGAAGATGATCGAACTAGGAGCGCCGGCATCCTTTGCCTCGCGGCCCTACTCGCGGCGCTCATCCCCCGACTCCCTCCCGCCTTATTCCTTCGATTTGACAAACGATCGTCACCGCCCAGAATTCGTCGGCGATGAATGAGCTCATCGCCGCAATCCAGCGCTCCTACCCCCAGATCTACTTCGCCTGCCACGTCGATCACGTGCGGAAGAAGTCGAGTGTCCACCGCTTGTCGTCTCATGACTCGGCGATACTCGCGCACCTGGACGTCGAAACGCCGCTGTCGCCGCGCGCGCTGGCCCGCCATCTCGGCGTCGTTCCCTCCACGCTCTCGGCGTCGATCGCCGGGCTCGAGTCGCTCGGTTACCTGACCCGCACGCCGCGCACCGAGGACCGGAGAACGATCGAGCTGCGGCTCACGGAGCGCGGTGCGGCAGCGATGCGGGAGACCTCCGTGCTCGATCCGGTGCGCGTCGGGCAGTTGCTGGCCCAGCTCGGCGAGAGCGAGCGGCGGCGCGCGGTGGAGGGAATCGTTCTCCTCGCCCGCGCGGCCCGTGAGCTTGCGGCTGCGCCTGGAGCCGTTCGCAGGACAGCAACGCCGCAGCGGACGAGAAAGGAATCGTGATCCATGAAGTGGTATGCCATCGCGGGAATCGCGGGAGCGGTCGTCGTCGCCGTCCCGATTCTCATCGCCGGCGTCGGACTCGCGCTGCCGCGGGACCACAACGCGTCGCGCTCGATCGTTCTTCATCGGCCGCCGGATGCCATCTTCCGTACGATCCGCGACGTGGCCTCGGGGCCGCAATGGCGCCGAGGACTGGAGCGCGTGGAGATGCTCGACGGCGCTGATGGGCGCATCGGCGGGCGCACGCGATTCCGCGAGCACTCGGGCCACAACGTTGTGACATTCGAGGTGATGGTGGACGCCCCTCCGCATCGATTCGTGACGCGGATCGCCGATCGGAACCTCCCGTTCGGCGGATCGTGGACGTTCGACATCGATCCGATCGATGCGCACTCGACCCGGATCGCCATCACCGAGCGGGGCGAGATCTACAACCCGATTTTCCGCACCCTGGCCCGCTTCGTCTTCGGCTACACGAAGTCGATTGATGCCTATCTGGTCGCCCTCGGCAGGCGGTTCGGCGAGGAGGTCCAGCCCTCCGACCCCTGACCACTGACCACTTTCTTACTTGACAACGACGACCCTTCTCCCTCGGGACCACGCGATCATGCCCTGCATCTATCGCATTCCCCGCCTCGGCAGTATCCTTCGCGCGAGTCGGCGCTGGCCGCCGATGTTTGATGAAGGAGATCCTCTTGAAAACACGACTCTTCCTTATGCTTTCCCTCCTGGCACTTCCACTGTTCGCCGGCGAAGGGATGTGGATGCCGCAGCAGATTCCGCAGCTTACCCCGGAGCTGCAGAAGATGGGCATGACCATCGACCCCAATCGCTTTGCGGACCTCACCGGCGACCCGATGGGCGCGGTCATCTCCCTCGGCAACTGCACGGCCTCGTTCGTCTCCGCGGACGGCCTCGTCGTCACGAATCATCATTGCGGCTTCGGCGCCATCCAGTTCAACACCACGCCGCAGCGCGATCTGATCACGAACGGGTTTCTCGCGAAGACGCGCGAGGAAGAGCTCCCGGCCGGACCGGGCTCGCGCATTTTCGTCACGACGAACATCGAGGACGTCACCAGCCGCATCACCGGCAATCTCGATCCGAAGCTCAAGGATCTCGACCGCTTCAACGCCATCGACCGGCATGAGAAGGAGCTCGTCGACGAATGCGAGAAACCGGGTGGCCTGCGCTGTCGCGTGGCCTCGTTCTTCGAGGGCGCCCAGTTCTTCCGCATCACCCAGATGGAGATCCGCGACGTGCGCCTGGTCTACGCGCCGCCTCTCGGCATCGGAGATTTCGGCGGCGAGACCGACAACTGGATGTGGCCGCGCCACACCGGCGACTGGTCGTACCTCCGCGCCTACGTCGGCGAGGACGGCAAGCCGGCCAACTACTCGAAAGAAAACGTGCCCTACCATCCGGCCCACATCCTCAAGGTCGCAACGAGCGGCGTCACCGGCGGCGACGCGGTCATCGTGGCCGGCTATCCCGGCCGCACATTCCGCTACCGCACCGCGGCGGAAGTGAAGAACGCGAAGGAATTCACCTATCCGACCACCGTCCGCTACGCGACCGAGCTGAACGCGATCCTGCGTGAGGCGGGCAAGAACAACAAGTCGGTCGAGATCAAGAACGCCAGTCGGGTCAAGGGCAACGACAATACCTTGAAAAATTACCAGGGATCGCTGGCCGGCTTCGAGAACTGGGGCATCCTCGATCAGCGGCAGAAACGGGAGGCCGATCTGGCGGCCTGGATGAACGCCGATTCCGCCCGGGCCAAGAAATATGCAGGCGTGCTCGACACCATCGCCAGACTCGACGTCCGGTCCGTGGAAACGCGGGAGCGCGACCTGCAGCTGTTGCAGTGGCTCAACCGCAGCTCGCCGATGTTGACGCAAGCGACCAGCCTCTATCACCTCAGCCTGGAGCGGCCGAAGAACGATCTCGACCGCGAGAGCGGATACCAGCAGCGCGACTGGGCGCGCCTCGCCGAGACCGTGGCGAGAGCGCAGAAGAACCTCGAGCCCACAAGCGATCGCGCCGGCCTTCGCTACATCATTCGCGAGGCTGCGAAGCTTCCGGCCAGCGAGCGTATCGATACGATCGACAAGGCTCTCGCAGCGACCGGCGCGAACAGCACCGACGAGCAGATCGAGAAGCTGCTCGATCAGATCTATGGCGCGACGAAGATCGCCATTCTCGAAGAGCGGAAGAAGATGATGGGCGAGTCCACCGCGGAGCTGTTGCAGCGCAACGACTCCATGATCAACTTCGCCGCGGCCCTCTCGCCACTCACCCTCGCGACCGAGCAACGAAATCACGAGATCGACGGAGCGATGTCGCGCGTGCGGCCGCTCTACCTCGAGGCGCTGCGCGAGAGCGGCGGCGGCCGGCTGTACCCCGACGCGAATGGCACGCTGCGCGTGACGTTCGGCAAGGTCGAGGGCTACGCGCCGCGCGACGCGGTCTGGTACAACCCGCAGACGACCGTGAGCGGCATCGCGCAGAAGAACACGTACTCCGGCGAGTTCGACGCGCCGAAGGCGGAGATCGAGGCCATCAAGGCCAACAAGACCGCCGGCTATGTCGATCCGAAGCTGCACGAAGTACCGGTCAATTTCCTATCGACCGTGGATACCACCGGCGGGAACTCCGGCTCGCCGACTCTGAACTCGAAGGGTGAGCTGTGCGGCCTTCTCTTCGACGGCAACTACGAGGCCCTCGGATCGGATTTCCTCGTGAGGCCGGAGGTGACGCGCTCGATCCACGTCGATGCCGTCTACATGCTCTGGGTCATGGACGCGGTCGATGGCGCCGGAAACCTGCTGCACGAGATGGGAATCACGCCGAGGTTCGCGAAGTAGGCGGAAACATCGGGTCGCCCGGCGGCGACGCCGGGCGATCGTTTCACGCCGTCATGAACCATACGAACGCCCGACCACCTACCGTCCCG
>DASQGS010000496.1:0-5474 GCA_035632455.1 Thermoanaerobaculia bacterium
CCGGGCCGGCCGCTGGAGTGATATTCGAGAGCGTCTTCTCTCGTGGAATCGGACATGGATGTTCTCCCTAAACCTAACCCCGTTTGCGCTTGTTTTGACGCTCCGGGGCCGGGTCCGTCGCGGGCGGCGGTGGCGGCTCGACGCGGGTGCGCGCGGCGGGCCCTGCGATGTCGTGAGTCCGGCCGGTGAAGCGGTTCCAGGCGAGCGCGACTGCGGGGACGATCGTTACTGTCGAGTACGTGCCGGCCAGGACGCCGATGAGCAGGATCCAGGCGAACTCGTGAATCACCTTGCCGCCGAAGGCGATCAAGGCGATCAGGACGATGACCACCGAGCCGGAGGTCAGGATCGTTCGCGACAGGGTCTGATTCATCGCCAGGTTGAGCTGCTCCGCGAGCGTCGTCCGAGTCTTGATCTTGCGGCGATTCTCGCGGACGCGGTCGTACATGACGACCGTGTCGTTGATCGAGAAGCCGACGATCAGAAGCAAGGCGGCGACGATGTTGAGCGAGAACTCGCCATTGATCATGCCGAGGAACGCCAGCGAGACGCAGACGTCATGAACGATGCAGACGATGGCCGAGGCGCCGAACATCAGGTCGAAACGGAGCCACAGATACGCGCCCATGGCCAGAGTCGAGAGCACGACGGCCCAGATGGCCTTCTGCTGCAGCTCGTGGCCGACCTGCGGACCCACGGTCTCCTGGTTCAGGACGTTGAACTTGCCGAGGTAGGACTTCTCATTGAGCATGGCGCTGATGGGAGGAGTCACGCCGGCGACTGAGGTCACCTGCGGCATGCTCGTGAAGATCCCCAGCTCGGAGCGGCGGTTGATGACCGCCTGGGCAAGATCGTTGTAGTGCTTGATGGCGTCTGGGTTCGTCCCCTTCAGATCCGGGTCGGTGGCTCGAAGGAGCTCAGCCAGACGTTCCCGCCCCTGATAGTTGAGATCGAGCTTATTGCCCGCCGCCGACTCCGGGTTGAGCGTGCGGACTAGCTTGGCCACGATTTGCCCCGCGTAGTCGGTCTCTTTTTTCTGCTCCGGAAGGCGGATGAGGACGGAGCGCTGGTCCGCCGAGCCGTACTGCTGGATCGAAGCCTCGGCGAGACTCGCGCGAAGCTGCTCCATCGGTACCTGATCCTTGAATTTGAGCGTGATGTTGGCGCCGCCGGCGAAGTCGATGCCCCAGTTGATGCCGTTCTTGAAATAGAAGCCCAGACCGATGATGACCCAGACCACCGAGAACGCCACGGCGTGGAAGCGCCACTTGACGAAGTCGTACTTTGTGTTGACGAAAATCTGCATGGATGTCTCCTCGCCCTTTCCTCAGATGCTGATGTGCGTGGGGCGATCCACGGGTTTGTAGATGAGGTCGAAGATCACGCGCGACACGAAGAACGCCGTGAACACGGAAGCGCCCAGACCGATGAGCAGCGTGACCGCGAAGCCCTTGATCGGGCCGGTGCCGAACTGGAAGAGAAACAACGCCGAGATGATCGTGGTCATGTGCGTGTCGATGATCGTGCCGAATGCGCGGGCGAACCCGTTCTCGATCGCCGCGCGAACGGTCTTGCCGTCGCGCCGCTCTTCCCGGATGCGCTCGAAGACCAGCACGTTGGAATCGACGGCCATGCCGAGCGTCAGGATGATGCCGGCAATTCCCGGCAGCGTGAGCGTGGCCTTGAAGTAGGCCATCATGCCGAGAAGGATGATCAGGTTGAGCAGCAGCGCGAGCACGGCGTTGATGCCGGCGCCGTGATAGTAGAGAACCACCGCGACGATCAGCAGGATAAATCCAATGAGTGAAGCGGTCACGCCTTGGCGGATCGAATCGCGGCCGAGCGAGGGACCGACGGTCCGTTCCTCGAGCGTCGTCAGGGATGCCGGGAGCGAGCCGCTGCGCAGAATCAGCGCCAGGTCGGCGGCCTGCTGCGGCGTGTAGGTCCCTTCGATCACGCCCTGATCCTCGATGCGATTCTTGATGCTCGGCGCCGACACGACCTTGTTGTCGAGCACGATGGCCAGGATGCGACCCACGTTCTCGCCGGTGACCTTCCCGAACTTCGTGGAGCCTTCCGGCGTGAGCGAGAATCCGATATTCGGCTGACCGAGCGGGCCCTTCTGGACGCGCGCTGTCTTCAGGTCGCGGCCGGTGACCGGCACGGTCTTGCGGACGGCGTAGTACATGACGCCACTGACGCGGCCGTACTCGTCCTCCCGCGTACCGGGAAGAATCTCCACCTCGTTCTTCATATTCGGCGGCACCGAATTCATGGCGCTCGCCTGGTCGGAACCGGAGCCCTCGACGAGGCGGAACTGAAGCTGGGCAGTGGTCTTGATGATGTCTTTCACGCGAGCCGGATCATCGACGCCGGGAAGCTGGATAACGATGCGGTTGCCGCTCTCGGGCGCGATCAGCGGCTCGGTCACGCCGAGGGCGTCGACGCGGTTGCGGATCGTCTCGACCGCCTGGGCAATCGTGTCGCGCTCGATGGCCGTGATGGCCAGCGATTTCATGCGGAACTGCAGCGCGCCGTCGGAGGTCCGCGAAACGTCGTACGAGGAGTAATCCTTCGCCAGCCGCTCGTACTCGCCGGTCGAGACGCCGGCGGGCGGTGCGACCACGAACGTCGCGTCGTCGGTGCGATGCACTGTCGGAGTGGGAAGGTTGACCTTCGCGGCCTGGCTCTTGATGAGCTCGGCCGCTTGATCGGTGTCCAGACGAACGGCGTCGCCCGTGTTGACACGCATGACCAGATGTGTGCCGCCCTTGAGGTCCAATCCGCGCCGGATCGGCTCGGGTTCGGCCTTGGTCGGAATGATCGCCCAAGTGAAAACGACCAGGATTCCGACGATCAATACCAGCTTCCAAATCAGGCTCTTGTTCAAAATATCCTCCAGGAACGGGGCTTAGTCCGAATCGCCGGCGACGACGCTGGACACGGCAGAACGCGCGATCTTGACCTTGACATTCTCCGCGATCTTCAGAAACACAGTGTCCGTGTCGACGCTCTGGACCGTGCCGTAGATGCCGCCGGTGGTCAGGACCCGGTCGCCCTTTTTTAGGGCCGCGAGCATTTCCTGGGTCTTGCGCCGCTGCTTGTTCGCGGGGGCGATGACGAGAAAATAGAAGATCAGGCCGATGGCAACAATCGGCAACACTTGGACGAAGATCGCCGTGGCGCCACCGGCGCCGGCACTTTGGAGCAGAGCAATCGCAGTCATGGCAACCGTTCTTTATGTAATGGTTTAGGCGGAGCGGACCACCTCAAAGGAATCCCATTCAACCGGGAGCCGGGTCCGAATCGGCTTCGCCGTCTGCGAACCGCGAAAGAAAGGATTCGCGAAAGGCCCCGAACGAATTGGACGCGATAGAATGCCGGATTCCCCCCATCAAGTCAAGGTAGAACGAGACGTTGTGGATTGTGTTGTAGACCAGCGCCGCGATCTCACCGTTGATGAAAAGGTGCCGTAAGTATGCCCGCGAGACCGTGCGGCACGTGACGCAAGAGCAGGCTGGATCGAGCGGGCTCTTGTCGGCGGCGAAGCGGGCGTTCTTGATCGCGATCTTGCCGAGGCTCGTGAAGAGCGTGCCGTTTCGTGCGTTGCGCGTCGGCATGACGCAGTCGAACATGTCGATTCCAGCCGCGACGCCATCGAGCAGGTCCGCCGGTGTGCCGACTCCCATCAGATAGCGCGGCCGCTCCCGCGGCAACTGCGGCGCCGTGAAGCGAAGCGTGTCGAGCATCTCGTTCTTCGGCTCGCCGACCGAGAGTCCGCCGATTGCGACGCCGTCGAAGTCGAGCGCCGCGATCTCCTCGACGGCGCGCTTGCGAAGGTCGTGATGCGTGCCTCCCTGAACGATCCCGAAAAGCGCCGAGGTATCGCGCCGCGCTTCCAGCGAGCGTCTCGCCCAGCGATCGGTCAGGCTCAGCGAGCGCTCGACTTCGCTCTTCGAGATACCGTAGGCCGGGCACTCGTCGAACGCCATCGCGATGTCGACGCCCATGCGATTCTGAATATCGACCGCCGCCTCGGGGGACAGAAAGTGGGTTGTCCCGTCGATATGGCTGCGAAACTCGACTCCCTCCTCGCGGATCTTGCGGATCGACGCGAGCGAAAAGAGCTGGAACCCCCCTGAGTCGGAGAGGATGGCGCCCTTCCAACCCATGAATTCGTGAATGCCTCCAAGCTGCTCGAGGAGGTCGATGCCGGGGCGCAACATCAAGTGATAGGTGTTGCAGAGGACGATCTCGGGACCGAGGGCCGTCAACTGGTCGGTCGTGAGGCTCTTGACCGAAGCGCGCGTGCCGACGGGCATGAACACAGGCGTCTCGATCGCGCCGTGACGCGTTGCGATTCGTCCGCGACGAGCGCCGCTGTCCTCGTGAAGAAGAGTGAACGCGATCCGGGCGGCCGTCTCGGGCATGGCGGAAGTCACGCCGCCCACCCTACTGGAGTTTCATCTGCTCAACCCGGACCGTCGATGGGAGGGTGAGGGAGAAGCGGCTCTGCGCAACCGGCTGGTTGATCTTGATGTTCGTGAACTCGTAGCGTGTGATGTCGCCGTCGCCCTCGGTGTACTCGAACTTGGAGGTGAGGTAGGTCTTCTTGTCGATCCAGATGCGGATATGTCTCACCCTCCGGGCCACGGCACGGCTCTTCGGAGTGAGGTCGAGCACGAACGAGGTGTTGGCGGCGTTGTCGGTGAAGGTGAAGTCGAAGTAGCTGGAGAGCTCGTCGATCGTGCCGCTGGCTCCGAGGTACTTGAAGATCCGGCTCTCGAAGCGCCGCACGTCGATTTTCTCGACCTTGTTCAAATCAGGGTAGTACGTCGTGAGAACGCCGCCCGCGATCAGCAACTGGACCCGCTTTGGAGCGTCGTAAGTCCAGAGCACGTTGTTCGGCTTTGAATAGACGAACTGCCCGGTCGAAATCTCGGGCTTCGAGAGAAGCGCCAGCTCCTTCTCCTGCCGGAACTCCGCTTGGAGGGTGGTCGTGCTTCGCTGCTGTTGCTGAACCTTCTTGATCACATTCTCGAGGGAATTCGGATCAGGCTTCGGCCCGGCCATCGCGGGCGCGGCAACGACGGCAGCGACGAGCGCCGCCAGGAGCTTTCGCTTCATGGACATGCGCTGCCCAACGTCTCTCGAATCGGCGAATATTTCCGTCGTTCACCGCGAGAGAGCCGCGGCGCCCTCCCGCTGAGCAAAGCGGATGTATACTATTGTATTGAGGATATTTATGAGAATGAGCCTGGTTGTAATCGGCCTGCTGTTCGTCGCCCACACGGCAGCGGCGGCGATCGAGTACGAGTTCCGCCAGAGCTCGCGATCGGACATCGAGGCGATCCCCACAGGCGAGTTCAGCGGCCGGGCGGTCATCGACGGCGATCGCCTTCGCGTCGATTTCACCGGCGGGAATACCTACTTGCCGGGAACCTACATGATCTCGACCAACGGATCGCGCAGCC
>DASQGS010000497.1:0-6478 GCA_035632455.1 Thermoanaerobaculia bacterium
GTTTTCCGCGATCCGTTGTACCTTCGTGCCATGCGCGCGATGATTCTCCGCCAGCCGCGGACGCGGCTCGAGATGGTGGAGTTGCCTGATCCCGAGCCGAAACGCGGCCAGGTTCGCGTCCGCGTGGAAGCCTGCGCGGTCTGTCGGACCGATCTTCACGTTGTCGACGGCGAGCTCCCCGATCCGAAGCTACCCGTGACGCCGGGACATCAGATCGCCGGAGTGGTCGATGGCATCGGCGAGGGGGTCGATGGCTTTGCCGTCGGCGATCGCGTCGGGATTCCTTGGCTCGGCTGGACCTGCGGCGCCTGCCACTTCTGCGCAAGTGGGCGTGAGAATCTCTGCGATCGGGCGCGATTCACGGGGTACACGATCGACGGAGGCTACGCTGACCGTGCGATCGCCGATGCGCGCTTTGCGTTTGCGCTGCCGGACCGCTACTCCGCCGAGGAAGCGGCGCCGCTGCTGTGCGCGGGCTTGATCGGATATCGCGCCTTGCGCATGGCAGGCGATGCGCGACGCCTTGGGTTCTACGGCTTCGGCTCTGCCGCTCAGATCCTCGCACAAGTCGCCAATGCGGAAGGCCGCGATGTGTTTGCGTTCACGCGCCCCGGCGATAGTGAAGGACAGGCGTTCGCGAGGACGATGGGCGCGTCATGGGCCGGCGGATCGGACGACGCGGCGCCGGACGAGCTTGATGCCGCGATCATCTTCGCGCCGGCCGGGCCCCTCGTCGTCACCGCGCTGCGCCGCATCGCGAAGGGCGGCACGGTCGTCTGCGCCGGGATTCACATGAGCGACATCCCGTTGTTTCCGTATTCGCTTCTCTGGGGCGAACGAACGGTGCGCTCGGTCGCGAATCTGACGCGCGAGGATGGCCTCCGATTCTTCGAGCGTGCGCGAGCGATTCGTATCGAGACGCGCCGGAGGATCTTCCCGATTTACGAAGCAAACGAGGCTCTCGACGCTCTACGAGGAGGAGAGATCGTCGGGAGCGCGGTGTTGAAAAGCTGAATGTTGAATGTTGAATGTTAAATGTTGAATTGAATGTTATGTTGAATGTTGAATTGAATGTTGAATTGAATGTTGAATTACATGTTGCATTGAAGGCTGTTTGGGCAGGCTATTGGTCAGGCTGACTCCCGCCAACGTTCAAATTCAACATTCAACATTCAACATTGAACATTCAACATTGGCCTTTCCATGACCGAACCCCTCCGCGGACGCGGCGCTTCCTGGAATCCTCCGAACCGCTTCGAGCGGATCGAGTACGTGCGCGATGACGACGCTGATATCGACGAAGGCGAGCCCGCGCCGCGCACAGTCTTTCTGCGCGACCCGACCCGGACGATCCTCTCCCACAACGACAGCCCGGATGTTGGCTTCGACACCAGCATCAATCCGTATCGCGGCTGCGAGCACGGCTGCATGTACTGCTTCGCGCGACCGACACACGAGTATCTCGGTTTCTCCGCGGGCCTCGATTTCGAGACGAAGATCCTGGTCAAGGAGGAAGCACCCAGGCTCCTGCGCGAGGAGCTGGCGTCGCCCGGCTGGACGCCGCAGACGATCGCCATCAGCGGCGTGACGGATCCCTATCAGCCGGTGGAGAAACGCCTGCGGATCACGCGCGGATGCCTCGAGGTGCTCGCCGAGTTCCGCAATCCGGTCGCCATCGTGACGAAGAATCACCTCGTCACGCGCGACGCCGACCATCTCGGCGAGCTCGCCCGCTTCGGCGCCGCGGCGGTGCACATCTCCGTGACGACGCTCGACTCCGAGCTCGCTCGCAGCATGGAGCCGCGAACGTCGTCGCCGCAGATGCGTCTCGCGGCGATCGAGATGCTCGCGGCGGCAGACATTCCGGTCGGAGTGCTGGTCGCGCCGGTCATCCCCGCGATCACCGACCACGAGATTCCATCCATCCTCGCTGCTGCCGCGAAGGCCGGCGCCACGACGGCGGGCTTCGTCGTCCTGCGACTCCCCTGGGCCGTTGCGCCGCTGGTCGAGCGATGGCTCGACGAGCACTTTCCGGATCGAAAGGACAAGGTGCTCAGTCGCGTCCGCGATCTGGGAGGCGGCAAGCTCTACGACGCACGATGGAGCAAGCGCCAGCGCGGCGAGGGCGCGTTCGCCGAGCAGATCAAGACGCTCTTCGACGTCAGCAGCCGGAAGCTCGGCCTGGGCCAGCACCATTTCGAGCTATCGACGGCGGCGTTCCGAAGGGTGACCGCGCAAGGAACGCTGTTCTGAAAGGGGTGGGGCGGGCTGCGAAGCGGTCACGCCAGACGGGAGTTTCTTTGCAACTGGGATGGAAGAGTTCTGCCCATTCGTCGACACTCGTCACGGAGTTGCCCGAGCAGGTCCTGGAGCTCCTCCGCGATGTCTCCAGGAGGTCGACCGGCCAAACCGGCGGCGATCAGCCGTCCAGCTTCGTCAAGCTCTCCGGCATGGAGAGCGAGCGTAGCGGCACTTCTCAGCAACACGGATCGCGATGGCTCGACATCGTCCTCAAGCAACTCTGCCGCTGATCGCTCCTGTACGAGGGCAGCCTCAAACAACTCGTGTGCGAGCTTGGCATCGCCGCGGCGCCGAGCATCGAACGCTTCATCAGCAATGCTCATCGCCTGTCCGTGTAGCTCGGATACGCTGCTCATCGTTTCACCATGCGCGTTCTTGGGATTCCAAACTCTACGACGACGATTATAGCCGGATTGCAGTATCCCGAGCGACTGGTCTGGATTCTCTTGGCGGCGACTCTCGAAGCGATTCTACTGCCGCCCGAAAGGATGCCCGAGACTTCGAGCCTTACTCGCTGCTGAAACAGCGACCCGGTGGCCATTGTGTCAAGCCAGTAGTCAAATCCGTCACCTTTCGCAGACCGCTCGACCACGCACAGACCCGCCAGTTTCTCGGCCAGAAGAGCCGCCAATCCGTATGCTCCGTGTTCGACCGCTTCGGCGAGATCTCCCCAGGTAGTGCGGGCGCTTGCCTCAATCGGCGGCCAAGTGCTGGCAAAGAGCTCGCTCCAATCGCCATCAACCCTCATCTCCACACCTGATCGATGGCCGCTATGCTCGAGGCAGACTATCGCGGCCTCCGCACAGCTTCGCCCCCGATTCGCGGACAAGCCGGGCCTGTCGATAGCAAGATCCTGAAGCCGGAGCAGCCGCAATCCACCTCTCCATCGGTGCGTACCTGAAAATGATCTGCGAAAACGCGCACCGAAGAATACATCAGCAACGACCCAGCATGCAGAATCGCCGAGGCTCTTTTTCGCACGTGTCCCTAGTATCTTTCTCATACAATCCGGCAGCCATGAAACGACTCGCATTCTGTTTCCTTCTTCTGCTTCCCGCCGCTCCATCCGCATTCGCATGGGGCGTCCTCGGTCATCTGATCTCGAATGAGGCGGCGACGTTCGGGCTTCCGAATGACATGCCGGCGTTCTTCTACCGGTCGTTCCCCGAGCTCGTGTACCTCGGGCCGGATCCGGATCGATGGAATGGGAACGGCGAGTCGCTCGATGCTGTGAATCTGCCCGACCACTACCTCGATTTCGAGTACGTCGAAGGCCTCGACCTGCCGCGCGATCGCTACAAGTTCATCGCACTTCTCAACACTTCCGGCGTTCAGGAGCGCCACCGGCTGAAGCCCGCGCAGCCAGGCTTTCTCCCCTGGCGAATCGCGGAGCTCTCGGAGCTGCTCACCGCCCAGTTCCGACTTTGGAGGCGGAGCGAGCCCAATTCTCCGGACCGCCGGGCCATCGAGCGCGGCATCATCGAGATCGCCGGCCTCCTCGGTCATTACGTCGCCGATGCCGCCAATCCGCATCACACGACGATGAGCCACAATGGCTGGGTTGGCCCGAATCCGAACGGCTACGCCATCGATTGCGAGACTCATCGCCGCTTCGAGTCGGACTTCGTCTCGCATACCGTCGTGACGTCGGATGTAGTGTCGAGGATGCCGGCGCCGGTCCTGCGCTCCGACTACTTCGCGACTGCGGTCGCGCTCGTCCGCTCGTCGCACGCTTTGGTCGAGACGCTTTACACGATCGACCACGAAGGTGGATTCGATCTCATGCATCCCTCGGAGCGCGGGAAGGACTTCGCCGCGAATCGCCTCGCCTCCGGGGCCTCGCTATTGCGCGATCTCTGGTGGTCGGCGTGGAAGAACTCGGCTGCCCCGCCGCCGAAGAGACAACAGCCACCGCCGGAATGATCTCGCTGCGCTCCGTGGTTTGACCCCGTGGCGGAAATCCCCTAGAATCCGCCACCTTCGCCGGCGGCCTTCATCGGCTGCTGCTGGAAACCGCCAAAGCAACGGGGCATAGCTCAGCCTGGTAGAGCGCACGGTTCGGGACCGTGAGGTCGGAGGTTCAAGTCCTCTTGCCCCGACCATTTAGACCAAAATGTGGCACAGACACTCTTGTCTGTGCCACTTTGATTCCTCGCAAGATCAGGCACAGACAGGAGTGTCTGTGCCACATTTCACTTCAGTCGCTGAGGCGCTTCATCAGTCCGTCGATCTGGTCGTAGAGCTGCCGGATGCCCTTCTCCAGATTGCCTTTTTCGGAGAGTGGCAGGCAGGGATCCCGGTCGACCATGTCCAGCAGCTCTTCGCTCGCGAACAGCATGTCCGCGAGGAGATCGAGCACGCGCTCGTTGACCGGGAGCGAAATCCCAGGAGGCGCTTTCCAGGAGGAAGGTGCGTTGTTGGGCATTCAACCTAGGAGTGATTTAACTAACGAAATCCCTACCCTACCTCCCGAAAGTTTTTTGAGGTCCGCCTGTGACAAAAAGGTAACGGAGCGAATTCGCCGGCTCCGGGCGCCTGAACCGCCGGGCTTGGCGGAGTGCATCGCGACGCTCGCGGCCGTCGAGTTCCGCTATGCTACGCGCGCTTCACCTCCGGCAGTCGCCGGCGGCCCGCCGGGAGCGTCCGCGCGGCACGGGCACACCAAAGAAGAAGGAGTCACCATGCGTCGAATGTCTTCGCTCATCCCACGCCTTGTCATTGTCGCGTTGCTCGCGATGCCGCTGCTCGCGGGCCCTGCGGGAAAGGACGCGGATACGCCTCCGATGCCGGGGCCGGCAGCGCCTGCCGAGGTTCAGCGGGCCTTCGACACGTTCCGCGCCGATGCGATCAAGGCCCACGATCAGTTCCTGGCCAGCGATCTTCTCGAGGGCCGCGGACCGGGCGCACGCGGCGATGAGATCGCCATGCAGTACATCGCGTCGCAATTCGAGGCCTACGGGCTTCAGCCGGACGGCGACAACGGGACGTTTTTTCAGCGGATTCCGCTCCTGGGAACCACGCTGAATCCGGCGAAGAGCTCGGTGGCGTTCACCAAGGAAGGCGCGGCCGCGATCGGACCGCTCCAATACCTCACGGAATGGGTGGGAACCGACCAGTCGCAACACGAGACCAGCGCGCTCGACTCCGAGGTCGTCTTCGTCGGCCACGGTGTCATCGCCCCCGAGTACAAATGGGACGATTACAAGGGTCTCGACGCTCACGGAAAAACGTTGGTGATGCTGGTCGACGATCCGCGCGCGAATCCGAACAGGGGCAAGACGCGCAGCTATTACGGCCGTTGGACCTACAAATACGAGATGGGTACGGCAAAGGGAGCGCAGGCGGTGATCCTGATTCACACGGACGATGCCGCCGGCTATCCATGGTCAGTGGTTCGGAATTCGTGGGGCCGCGAGAGCGACTACGTTCATCTCGCCCCTGGCGCCCCGTCGCTGCATCTCGCCGGCTGGATCACGGAGAAGGTCGCAGCGGATCTGTTCAAAGCGGCGGGTCTCGACCTTGCCAAGATGACCGCTGCCGCCGCGTCGCGCGACTTCAAGCCGGTGTCGCTGGGGTATCGCCTGCATGGCAATCTGACCAGCGCGATTCGGACGTTTGAGACCGCGAATGTCGTGGCAAAGCTACCTGGAAGCGATCCCAAGTTGCGGGACGAGGCCGTTCTCTACACCGCGCACCACGATCACCTCGGCATCGGAGAGCCCGATAAGAAGGGCGATCGCATCTACAACGGAGCGATCGACAACGCCAGCGGCTGCGCGCTGCTTCTGGAGGAGGCCCGTGTGTGGGCGAGCGCCCGGCCCGCGCCGAAACGATCGATCATTTTCAATAGCGTCGCCGCCGAGGAGCAGGGACTGCTGGGCTCGGAATTCTATGGATTGCATCCGAGCGTACCGGCCGGGCGCATCGCCCTCAACATCAACTATGACTCGATCGCCGAGTTGGGCCGGGTTCGCGACGTCACCATGATCGGCGTTGAGCGCACGACGTTCCTTCCCACGGCGCAGAAAGTGGCTGGCGCGATGTCGATCAAGATCACGCCGGATCAGCAGCCGGAGCAGGGCTCGTACTATCGCTCCGATCACTTCAGCCTCGGCAAAGTCGGCATCCCCGCGTTTTCGGTGAGCCCAGGACAAGACGTGATCGGTAAGCCGGAGGG
>DASQGS010000498.1:0-19929 GCA_035632455.1 Thermoanaerobaculia bacterium
AGCTGGGGAAGGCGGCAGGGCCGGTGCGTATTCCGAGAACATCACAACGCGAGCCCGCGCCCCGGCACTCTCTCCCGAGCCCGCGCCCGCACCCGCTTCCGAGCCCGGCCTTTCTCCCGAGCCCTCGCCCGCACCCGCTTCCGAGCCCGGCCTTTCGATACGCGCGAAACACGGGTCGCTGGGCGCGAGAGGACGCGACCGCGCTGTTTGGGACGATCGAGAACGGAGGGAATGCGGGCTCGGGCTCGGGAGCGGGAGGAGTTCGGGCTCGGGAGCGGGCTCGGGAGGACTTCGGGCGCGGGAGCGGACTCGGGCTCGGGAGCGGTGCCCGAAAACAAATCGGGAACCCGGCAAGGGTTCCCGATTCGAATTGGTTCCTGTGATTTCTGGTGTTGCTCAGTTTCCTGTGCGGCGCTCTTCGGCGAGCTTCCGAAGCACTTTCTTGCGTGCGGCGATTGCTTTTCGCTTCCGCTTAGTGCTCGGCTTTTCGTAGTGCTGGCGCTTTTTCAATTCGGAGAGGATCCCCGACTTCTCGCATTTCCGTTTGAACCTGCGAAGCGCGTTCTCGAAGGTCTCGTCTTCCTTGACGTGTACGAGAGGCATTACCCGAACTCCCCCCCTTCTTAACTGAGCTATGCGTTCCCGCTCGATGACTTGAATGAGCTGGAATGCCGTTTCACGAAGTCGGGTCAACTACCAGCCCAACTGCGTGGAAAGACAAGTTAGCGTGTTCAACCCGCCGAGCCGCAGTTTCCATTCCGGCATCGTGCAAATTTCGCTAACACATTGATCTTATTATACTTGGCAACGTACGCGTAGCGTGACAAATCGTTTAGCGACTCCCGCCCTCCCTCCGTTACAATTCCGGCCCATTATGCGCAAGACGATCGTTGCCTTCCTCACCGCTCTCTCGCTCGCCCTGAGCCTGCCGCTCTCCGCTGCCACGAAACCGGCCGGACCGGCCATTCCGCCGCCGCCGGCCACCGAGGTCCACGCGGTGACCGAAACGCTGCATGGTGTTGAGATCACAGACCCTTATCGCTGGCTCGAGGACCAGAAGAGCCCCGAGACGCGGGCATGGATCGACCGCGAGAACGCCTACACCGACAAAGTCATCGGGAATCTGCCGCGCCGCGAGGCCATCGCCAAGCGGGTTGAGGCGTTGCTCAACACCGACCAGATCGGCCTCCCAACCGTCCAGAACGGCCGCTACTTCTTCACCCGGCGACGAAAAGGTGAGGACCTCTTCTCGATCTACATGAGGGAAGGCGCCAAGGGAGCCGACGTGCTCCTGATCGACCCCGCCCCGATGAATCCGAAACACACCACGAACGTCGGCATCGAGGCCGTCTCTCGCGACGGCAAGCTCGTCGCGTACTACGTCCGCGAGGGAGGCGCCGACGAGGTCGAGGTGCGTTTCTTCGACGTCGATGCCCGCCACGACACCGGCACGCCGCTGATCCGCGCGCGCTATGAGGGAGTCTCGGTGTCGGCCAATCGCACGACGGCGTACTACACGCGGGTCCTCGAAGCGGGACCGCGCGTGTTCCGCCGCAGCGTATCGGGCAGCGACGAGGAGAAGCTCTTTGGCGATGCCTACACACCCGACAAGATCATCTACAGCAATCTCTCGGACGATGGGAAGTACCTGCTGATCCAGGTTCTGTACGGATCGGCGGCGCGGAAGACGGACCTGTTTTTGATGGACGTCCTTGCCGACGGGCCGGTCCGGACGGTGGTCAACGATCTCGAGGCCCGTTCCGTCGCCGAGGTTGCGGGCGATCAGCTCGTGATCCAGACGAACTGGAACGCGCCGAACAATCGCGTGATGGTCGTGGGTGTCGCCGATCCGGCGCGGTCGAATTGGAAGGAGCTGATTCCTGAGAACAAGAACGCCGCCATCCAGTCGGTTTCCGCCGCCGGAGGTTCGGTGTTCGTCAATTACCTCGAGAACGTCAAGCCGCGGATCGTCAGCTTCGGGCTCGACGGCAAACAGCGCGGTGAGATTGCGTTCGATACCATCGGCCGGCTCGAGGATGTGTCTGGCACATGGAGCTCGCCGGTAGCATTTTTCCGCTTCAGCTCCTTCGCGACGCCGCCGACGATTTATTCGTACGACGTGGCCGGCGGCAAGCGCGACGTGTTCGCGCAAGCTGAGGCACCGGTGCAACCGAGCGACTTCACGGTCGAGCAGGTCTGGTACCAGTCGACGGGCGGGACCCGAGTGCCGATGTTCCTTTTCTACAAGAAGGGGCTGAAGCGCGATCGCTCGAATCCGACGTATCTCACCGGCTACGGTGGATTCAACCTCAGCCAGCTTCCGACTTTTTCCGCGCGGGCCGTCGCCTGGGCCGAGCAGGGAGGCGTGTACGCGCTGGCGAATCTTCGGGGAGGCGGCGAGTTCGGCGAAGCGTGGCATCACGCCGGGATGCTGGAAAAGAAGCAGAACGTGTTCGACGATTTCTACGCCGCCGCCGAGTATCTGATCGCGAAGGATTACACCTCCGCCGAGCACCTCGGAATCTCGGGAAACAGCAACGGCGGGTTGCTGGTCACCGCGGCGCTGACGCAGCGGCCGAGCCTGTTCAAGGCCGTGATCTGCGGGTACCCACTCGTCGACATGCTCCGCTACCACAAGTTCCTCGTCGGAAGCTTCTGGGTGCCGGAGTACGGCTCGGCCGACGACGCCGAGGCTTTCAAGTGGATCTACGCCTACTCGCCGTACCAGCACGTGAAGAAGGGCACGAGGTATCCGGCCGTCCTTTTCATCACCGGAGACGCTGACACCCGCGTCGCGCCTCTGCACGCTCGCAAGATGGCCGCGCTGATGCAGGCCTCGGGATCAGGCAATCCCGTGCTGATCCGCTATCACGTCTCCGGCGGCCATTCCGGCGGCGAGCCGGTGGCGGTGCAGGTCAAGAATGAGGCGGAGAGTCTGTCGTTCCTGCTGTGGCAGTTGAAGTGAGGCAGATGCGCCGTCATCCTGAAGCCGGCGAAACCCCGGAGGGGTGAAGCGCGGCGAAGGATCTCCTTGGCGTCAAATCCTGCCATCTTGAGATCCTTCGCCGTCTACGCGGCTCAGGATGACGGCGCCTCAGAACGTCAGCAGATGCTCGATCCGCGAGATGATCGCGTCGAGCGCGACTTGGTTTTCGCCGCCCTCGGGGATGATCAGGTCTGCGTACCGCTTCGACGGCTCTACGAACTCCTCGTGCATCGGGCGCACCGTGTTCATGTACTGCTCGATGACGGATTCGAGACTCCGGCCGCGCACCTTCGTGTCGCGCGTCAGGCGGCGGACGAACCGGATATCCGCGGGCGTGTCGACGAAGAGCTTGATGTTGATCCGCTTCCGCAGCTCGGGCTCCGCCAGAACGAGAATCCCTTCGACGATAATCACTTTGCGCGGCTCGACGCGCTGCGTCTCCGGGCGACGCGAGAACGTCGTGAAGTCGTACACCGGCACCTCGACCGATGACCCCTTCGCCAGGACATCGAGGTGCCGCGCCAGCAACTCCGTCTCGAGAGAATCGGGATGGTCGAAGTTGATCTTGCGGCGATCCTCAGGGGAGTAGCCGTCGAAGTTCCGATAATAGGAGTCGTGGGAGATCCACTCGATGCGGTCTTTCCCCACTCGATCGTAGACACCTTGGGCGACCGTGGTCTTGCCGGAGCCGGTGCCGCCGGCGATGCCGATCATGACCGGAGTCTTCACCGGTTCACGCCTCTTCCTCGAACTCCGACTCGGTGACGAAATCGGATACTTCGTCCGTTCCGCACGTAGTGCAGAGCGCCGAGATGAGCTTCCCCTCGTTGTATTCGAACTGATACGTGGGCGTCTCGCATTGCAGACAGATCAGATACTCCGGCTCGCTTTCCATGGCGCAGAGGATAACAAAACCCTACGGCCGGCTCACGCGCAAGCCCCAGCACGATTGGAAGAGCCAGTGGATGAGATCCGGTGCCGACATCGGGTGGGCGATCCAATAACCCTGCGCGAGATCGCATCCCAGGTCGCGCAGCATCATCCACGTGGCCTCGTCCTCCACCCCCTCGGCGCAGACCTGCTTGCCGAGGTTGTGGGCGAGGTCGATCACCGTCCGCACGATTGCCGCGTCGGCCTCGCTCGTGGTCATGGTCTTCACAAACGACTGGTCGATCTTGATCTCATCGATCGGCAACTCGCGAAGGTGCGTGAGCGACGAATAGCCGGTGCCGAAGTCGTCGATCGAGAGGCGAATGCCGATCGACTGAAGCAGCGAAAGGATCGCCAGCGCGTGGGCCGGATCGGCCATGATGCTGCTCTCCGTGATCTCGATCTTCAGAAACCGCGGATCGACGTCCCACTTCTCCAGGAGCCGCAAAATCTTCGATGGCAGCAACTGGTCCTGCAGGCTCTTTGCCGAAAGGTTGACCGCGACGTGGACCGGCGCACCTCGCTCCTGCCATTCGTGGCATTGCTGCAGAGCTCTGTCGAGAAGCCAGTCGCTGATCGGCTTGATCAGATTCGTCCGCTCGGCCAGCGGTACGAACTCCGCAGGAGCGAGAAGGCCTCGGGTGCGATGCTCCCACCGCAGAAGCACCTCCACGCGTGTGACCAGGCCGCTGCGCAGGTGCAGCTTCGGCTGATAGAAGAGGACGAACTCGTTGCGCTCGATGGCATGGCGCATCTCGACCACGAGCGAAAGCTGATCCGGCGAGCGTGGCTCCAGCTCACCCTGATGAAAACTGTATCCGCTGCTGGCCTGCTTGGCCGCGTACATGGCCACGTCGGCGCGGCGCAGAAGGGTTCGCGCATCGCCGCCATGCGACGGATAGAGCGCAATGCCGATGCTCGCGCCGACCTCGAGCACCTGTCCCTCGACCAGGAACGGCTGTTCGAGCGTGTTGAGCACTCGGCGTGCCGCGGCGGCGACGTGGCTCTCGCCGACGGCGTCGGGGATGACGATGGCGAACTCGTCGCCGCCGAGGCGCGCCACGGTGTCCTCGGGGCGGACAGCGTTCCCGAGGCGGAATGCAACCTGCCGCAGCAGCACGTCGCCGAAGTGATGACCGAACGTGTCGTTCACGTCTTTGAATCGATCGAGATCCATCAGCAGCAGCGCCAGGACGGTCTGCGTACGCTTGGCATCTTCCAACGACCTGTCGAGACGATCGAACAGCATGGCCCGATTCGGTAAGTCGGTCAGCGTGTCGTGCATGGCCTGGTGGCGCAGCATGTGGAGCTGCTGTTTGCTCGCGCTCACGTCGCGAAGAAATGCGACCCAGTGCGTGAGCTGGCCGCCGTCCTCGACGGGCACGAGCTCGAGCTCGATGTCGAGCTCGCTGCCGTCTTTCCGTCGCGCCGAGGCTTCGGCATGGAAAGGCTGGCGATCGAACACGTGCTGCAGCAGCGAGTCCAGGATGGCCACGTGGCGATCGACGATGCCGAAGATCACCGGAGTCTCGCCGATGATTTCCTCGCGGCTGCGCCCGTACAGCGAACAGAACCCATCGTTGACGAACGCGATGCGCGGACCGAGGGCCTCGACAGCGGGCGTGAGGATGGCGATGCCGTCCGCAGCCACGTGAACCGCTGTGCCGAGGAGACGGAGCTGCTCGCTTTGCAGCCGCTGCTCCGTCAGCTTCCACTCGATCGCCGACGGCGACTCGATCGCGGCCGTCGTCCACGGCGTGCGCAGCGAGGTCTCGAAATCAGGCAGTTTCTCGTCGGACATTTGCAGTCTCGAGGGTGTCGACGATCATAGCGCAAGCGATCAGCGATGCCGGATCGGCGGATGCTGATGCAGGGACCAGGGTGCCGCTGATCGAATCAGTGGAAGTTGCGGATGGCGTTGCGGAAGGTCTGGCCGTTCTGGAGCTCGCCGACGATGCGCTCGAGGCCCTTGTTCGTGTGCAGTGCCACGTGCTGGGCGTACTCGTCGCAGACACCGCAGAGACGGCGGTGGAGCTCACTATTCTGGAGGGGAGCGTTGCAGAGGCGGCAACCGGGATGGGAATTGCTGCTTGACATGCGGAACGATCTCCTTCGGGTCAGCCCCTGCATTTAAAGACGGAACGATTGTAGCACGGGGGACGGCGCTACAGGTCCTGATCCGTCATCCCGAGCGCCCGGAATTGAAAATTGAGGAATTGAAAATTGAAAGATCGCAGCGCTTCTTTCAATTTTCAATTTTCAATTGCGGGCGCTCAGGATGGACGGTGAGCCCGTGGTGTAGAGTGCTGCTCGCATGACCAAGGACGCCCTCAAGAAAGTCGCCATCGTCGGACGGCCGAACGTTGGCAAGTCAACTCTTTTCAATCGCTTGGCGCGGAAGCGGCGCGCGCTGACGCACGATCTGCCGGGAATGACGCGTGATCGCCTGACCGACATCGTCACGTTCGACGACGGCCGCCGCTTCGAACTGACCGACACGGGCGGCCTCGAATACGGCAACACACCGATGTCCGCGTACGCCTCGGAGATCAAGGCCCAGGCCCAGCAGGCGATCGATGCCGCCGACTTCATTCTCTTCGTCGTCGATGGCGCCTCCGGCGTGATGGCCGAGGATCGCGAGATCGCGTCCAGCCTCCGCTCCGAGGCGAGCCGCACCGCGCTCATCGTCAACAAAGTCGATCGCAAGGATGCCGAGGAGAGCGTCCCGGAGTTCTACGAGCTTGGCTTCGATCGCATCCTTCCGATCTCCGCGGAGCACGGTGAGGGCATCGATGAGTTGATCGACGCCATCACCGAGATCATCCCGCCCTCGGAGGACATTGACGAGGAGGAAGACGATGCCGCCGGCCCCGCGCGCATCGCGATCATCGGCCGCCCGAATGTCGGCAAGTCATCGCTTCTGAATCGCCTGACGAACGAGGATCGCGCCGTGGTGTCGCCGATCTCCGGCACGACGCGCGACGCCATCGACTCCGAGATCGAGCGCGACGCGAAACGCTACCTCCTCATCGACACCGCAGGCATCCGGCGGAAGGGGAAGACGACGGACGAGGCCGAGAAGCTGGCCGTGATCTCGGCGCGCAAGGCGATCGAGCGCTGCGAGATCGGCCTGGTCATGATCGACGCCACCGAGGGTGTCACCGCGCAGGACGCGACCGTCGCGGGATACGCAGAGGAGGCGGGGAAGGCCGCGCTGATCCTCGTGAACAAGTGGGACGCCGATGAGCACAGCCAGGACGACGCCAAGAAGTTCGAGGACATGATCCGCTTCAAGCTGAAGTTCCTCGCCTACGCTCCGGTGGAGTTCATCTCCGCGAAGACCGGGCGCCGCGTCGAGAAGATCTTCGCCGCGATCGACACCATCGTCGACGGCTATCGGCGGCGCTTTCCGACCGCGGAGCTGAACCGCATTCTCGAACAGGCCCTCCGGCGCCATCAGCCTCCCGCAGTCCGCGGAAAGCCGCGCCGGTTCTACTACGCGACGCAACTCAAGTCGCAACCTCCGCGGATCGCGCTCTTCTCGAACCTCGACACGCCGATCCACTTCTCCTACCGGCGCTATCTCGAGAACCACTTCCGCGAAGCCCTCGGACTCACCGGCTCGCCGATCCACTTCGTGATTCGGGCGAGGAAGGGGATGAAGCGGGAGGGGTGAGGGACGGAAAGGCGAATGTTGAATGGTAAATGTTGAATGGTGAATTGCTTCGCGCCGCAGGTGCGACCGTGTCATCCTGCGGCGGCGCGCGCCGAACATCTTCTTGCGACTGTCCACGCCCTCGCACAATTCAACATTCAACACTTAACATTCAACATTCAACATTCGCTGTTCCATCATGATCCGCGTATGACCACCGACGCTAACTCGCCGCGAGAGCGCCTGCTCTCGCTCGACGTCTTTCGCGGCCTCACCATCGCCGGCATGCTCCTGGTCAACGACCCGGGAAGCTGGGAGGCCATCTACCCTCCGCTCGAGCACGCGCCGTGGCACGGGTGGACGCCGACCGATCTCGTATTTCCATTCTTCCTTTTCATCGTCGGCATCACCACGCATCTGTCGCTCACCTCTCGCAAGGGCGGCGGTGCGGGCGATCGCGCGCTGCGGCTGCGAATCCTCCGCCGAGGCTTCATCATCGCGCTTTGCGGCCTGCTGTTGAACGCCTTCCCCTTCTTTTGGTGGGGGAAGATGGCCGGCGTCGGGAATCCGACGCTGTGGGACCGCGTGATCTGGCGCGCCGAGCATCTCCGTTTTGCAGGCGTGCTTCAGCGCATCGGCATCGCTTACATCGGCGCCGCGCTTCTCACGCTGCGGACGACGCGGCGGCAGCAGATCGCGATCATCGTGGCCATCCTTCTCGGCTACTGGATCGTGATGACGCTCGTCCCGGTCCCAGGCACCGGCACCATCGGATACTTCACGCTCGATCGGCCGGATCAGACCCTTGCGGCGTGGCTCGATCGCCTGATCCTCGGGACGAATCACATCTGGGCCAGCAGCAAGACGTGGGATCCGGAAGGACCGCTCTCCACGATTCCGGCCATCGCCACTGCCATGCTCGGCGTGCTCGCCGGTGCGTGGCTCGCGGATCGCCAACGCCCGCTGGTCGAGCGCATCGCAGCCCTGTACGGCGCCGGATGCCTCGGGATGCTCGGTGGCGTTTTCTGGGGCTGGTTCTTTCCGATCAACAAGAATCTGTGGACCAGCTCGTACGTCGTCTTCACGGCCGGATTCGCATGCGTCGTTCTGGCGACGTGCCTCTGGGTCATCGACCTTCATCAGATTCGTAAGTGGGCGCGGCCGTTCGCGATCTATGGTATGAACCCGCTGGTCGCGTTCGTTGGATCGGGAATCATGGCCCGGACGATCGACTCGCTGATCAAAGTGAACCTCGGTGGAAAGCGAGTCTCGCTCCACCAGGCGAGCTTCGAGCTCTTCTTCGCGCCGTATCTCGATCCGAAGTTCGCATCGCTGCTCTGGGGTCTCGCGTTCGTTGCGTTCTGGTTGGGCGTGGCGGCGATCCTCTACCGGCGCAACATCGTTGTGAAAGTGTGATCCTGCTCACGCGCCGCGTGCCCGAATCGCCTGACCGTGGCGAGGCTTCAGCAACTCCTCGGTAAACGTGAAAGGTCCAGGCTCGTCTCCTATGATCATGTCGATGCGACACAAGTCTCTCCTTCTGGCCGCGATGCTCTGTTTCGCCGCAACACTCTCGATGGCTCAGACCGGGCCGGAGCGAAAGCCGCTTCATCAGGCCACGTCGCTGGACGTGCTGATGTCATCGCTCGGACTCTCCGCGGAGCATCGGCATCATGAGGCGATGGCGGTGCGCGACGCGGGGGCCACGCCGGGACCGGAATCGACCGCGCTCGTCGCGCCTGTGACCGGCGATGCCACGGAATCGGCTGTAAAGACCTTCACCGTGACCGCGCGGCAGTTCGACTTCACCTTTTCTCCATCGCCCTTTGTCGTCAATGAGGGCGACTCGGTGACGTTGAACATCACCTCCGTCGATGTGACCCACGGCTTCTTCCTCGAACAATACGCCACGAACTCGGCGGTGCTTCAGAAGAACAAGACCGTGACGATCAAGTTTGTCGCGAACGTTCCAGGCAGCTTCACGTACTTCTGCACCGAGTCGTCGTGCGGCACGGGCCACACCAACATGAACGGCACGTTCATCGTGAACGCGGTCGTCGCGGATCCGCCGGCGATCAGCGGCATCAGCCCGGCGTCGGGCTCGATCATAGGCGGGCTGCCGGTGACGATCACGGGTGCGAATTTCCAGAGCGGGGCGACGGTGAAGTTCGGTGCGAACAACGGGCTCGGCGTCAACGCGACCAGCTCCACGAGCATCTCCGTGAACACGCCGGCCGCCAATTCTCCCGGCCCGGTTGCCGTCACAGTCACGAATCCCGACAGCCAGAGCGGGACGTTCAGCAGCTTCACGTACACGCTCCCCGCGCCGCTCATCGGATCGGTGACGCCGGCGAGCGGGCCGATTACGGGCGGAACACCGATCACGATCGGCGGCGCGAATTTCCAGAGTGGTGCGACAGTGACGGTCGGCGGCCTCGCGGCGACCAACGTCACCGTGGTGAGCGCCACCTCGATCACAGCGAAGACGCCGCAAGGCCCTGCCAGCGAGCAGGCGAACGTGCCGAAAGACGTCAGCGTGACGAATCCCGACGGCCAAGTCGCGACCCGAACGGCCGCGTTCACGTACACCGCGCCGCCCGTGACCATCGCGGCGGTCTTGCCGAACTTCGGACCACCAGCCGGCGGCACGGTCGTGACCATCACAGGCGCCGGATTCACGAGCGGAGTCATCCCTTCGGTGACCTTCGGGGGAGTTGCCGGGACGAACGTCTCCGTCGTCGACACCGGCACGATCCACGCGACGACGCCGGCGCACGGACCTGGTGCGGTCGACGTGGTCGTCACGATCGGTTCGGCCAGCGCCTCGTCGTTCAGCGGATTCACGTACGCGACATCCGAGTCGCGCCGGCGCCTGGTCAAGCGCTGAGATTTGTCGACAGACCCAGGCTCGTCCGGTGCCATCCGGCGGCTCGCGTGTCTTCTCGCCTTCCCTGGCCCCGCCAAGTCACCGATCAAACTGCCGCGCCACGTAGTCGTAAAACGCCTGCTGGCCGGTCGCTGAGAAATCCAGCACCACCTCTACGGCCCGCCCGCCCGCTGCCGGCTTGATGCACCCTTGCGTGTTGCTGAGCGTGGCGTCGATGGCCAGGTTCATTGTGGTCGGGGGCTGGAAGAAGTCGGGGTTGGCGAGCCAGCACGTGGTGACGACGTCCCACATGTCGTAGAACGTTTCGTAGCTGACCAGCATGTAACTCTCGAACGCGAGCTCGGAGTAGCGTGAGCCGTCGCGCGCCTGCACGGCCAGCGTCTCCATGAAGTCCGTCGTGATCGCTGCCCGATTGGTCATGTCCAGCGGGAACTGGATGATTGGACAGGTCGTGTTCTTGAAGACAAAGTCGACGGACACGGCGTCCCAGAACGCGTTCCATTCCGCGCAGTTGTTCCATGGCGGCGTCGGCACGGTAGTCGGGTCGAGATTGCCGGGGACATTGATCGCGCCGCCCATCCAGATGATCTGCTCGATCTTCGCTCCCAGTCCCGGCGACTTCTGCAGCAGACTCATGATCGGCGTGAAAGGACACGTCACGATCAGCGTCACTTTGCCGGCGGCGTTTTCCATCAGGGACTGTAGCAGCGCGTCGCCGTCGGGGAAAGGCGGCCAGCTCGAATTCGGCGGGAAACTCTTGAGGCACGAGATGGCCGACTCGCGAACACAGTCGCTGCGGTACTGCCACGGAAACGGATTCCATCCGCGCGCGCCGCTGAGCCCCATGGGGATGTCCGTGCGGCCGATGTAACTCATGACTTGCCAAGCCGTCTGCATGGCCGCCGAGTCGATGCAGTCGGCGTTGACGATCACCACGCCGAGAAGATTGATGTTCGGCATGGTGGTGAGAAGCACCTGCGACATGTACTCGTCGATCGCGGCGTCGTGCACGAGGATGACGTCCATGGGATGCTCCTTCCGAAGTTTTTGGGTGGACGTGCATCCTAACACGCTTGCGGGGCCGAGGCCTCGCGCTCTAGCATGCAGCGACATCCCGGACAAGGAACGAAAGGCGGACGCATGACTGCAGCCCACGCGATCCTCTTCTACGTCAACGGAAAGCGCTTCGAGATTGCCGATCCCGATCCAACGACGCTGCTGATCGACTGGCTTCGCAGCGATGCGATCGGGCTCACGGGCACGAAGCTGTCGTGCGGCGAGGGCGGCTGCGGCGCATGCACGGTGATGCTCTCGCGTTGGGAGCCGAAGGAGCGTCGCGTCGCCGAGACGGCGATCAATTCGTGTCTGCGTCCGCTCTGTTCGCTCGACGGCGCGATGATCACGACCACCGAAGGCATCGGAAGCACGCGCGAGAAGCTCGACCCCGTGCAGTACCACATCGCGGCGAACAACGGATCGCAGTGCGGCTTCTGCACGCCTGGCTTCGTAATGAACATGTTCACGTTCCTGCGCAACAACGCGAAGCCCAAGCAGCGGCAGATCGAAGACCTCTTCGACGGTCACCTCTGCCGCTGTACCGGCTACCGGCCGATTCTCGAGGGGATGAAGAGCTTCGCCGCCGACTTCGGGAAGCACAGCACCTACGCGACGAATCACCGCTGTTTCGCCGACGTGCCGATCGAACAGCATCTGCCGGGGCCGCGTCCCGCGCTCGAGTTCCCGCCCGAGCTGATCCAGTACGCGAACAGGATGTCGTCGCTCGAAAGCGCTGGCCGCGGTTACCGCTGGTTTCGCCCTGCAACGCTCGAAGAGGCGCAACAGATCAAGGCGTCCAATGGCGGCAATTCGCGCAACGTGAAACTCGTCGCCGGCAACACGTCGATCGGCATTTACAAGGCCGACGTGGACGACCCGCACATCCTCATCGACATTCACGCCATTCCGGCCCTGCTCGGTTTCCGCGAGTCCGATCAAGGCCTCGAGATCGGCGCCGCGGAGTCCTTGCAGAACGTCATCGACGAACTGCAACGCGTCATCGCGAGGAAGCCCAAGGAGAAGACCCGGGGATTCGCGGCTTTCCGCGCGCACTTGCTCGACGTCGCGAATCTGCAGGTGCGCAACATCGGCTCGATCGGCGGCAACGTGATGATGACGCGCGCGCAGGCGGAGACCGACTCGCCGTTTCCGTCCGACGTCTACCTCGTCCTCGAGACCCTCGGCGCATCGATCACGATCGCCTCGCGTGATTTCGATAGAGGCAGCAAGACGTTCACGATGGCTGGGCTGCCTGCCGTGTCGGCGCTCCCCGGCGATGCCGTCGCGAAGTCGTTCCATATTCCGTACTCGCAAGCAGGCGACGAGATCGAGACATTCAAGATTGCCTATCGCGACCAGAACGCACACGCAATCGTGAATGCCGGCTTTGTCGTCCGCCTCGATCAGAAGGGAACGGTGCAAAGTGCGATGATTCTCTACGGCGGACTAACGCCGCTGCCGTCGCGGATGACCAGGACGGAGGCGGCGATCACGGGTGCGAGGTGGACCGATGCGACGCTGCAGAAGGCGCTCGATGTCCTCGCCGCCGAAGTGGCGCAGGTGATTGGCCCGATGCCGGGCGCGAACTTCCTGCCGGAGGGCTACCGCCAGTCGCTCGCGGAGACGCTGCTCTACAAGTTCTTTCTGCGCGTTGCCAACAGGCGTTTCCGGAAGGACGTACAGCCGGAGAACCGCTCGGGTGGCGAGATCTACATACGGCCGCTCTCCGGTGGCACGCAGACCGTCAGCGTCTATCACCAGGAGCGGCCCGTCGGCGAGCCGATCCTCAAGACCACCGCGTTCGTACAAGCCGCCGGCGAGCAGAAGTACACGCAGGACATTCCTCTGCCGCCGCACGGTTACGACTCCGCCTTTGTCATCAGCGAGATCGCCTGTGGCACGTTCCGCTACAAGGGAGACGCGAGCGCGGCGCTGAAAGCGGCGCAGGACAAATACGACGGGATCATTGCCTACATCACCGCCGACGACATCCCGAACAAGAAGAACCCCTATCTCGGGCTCGGCGCAGACGACGTGGTCTTCGCTCTCAATCAACAGATCATCTGCTGGGGCCAGCCGATCGGCCTCGTCGTCGCGAAGGATCGGTGGGCTGCGAGACGCGCCGCATACTACATCCAGACGGAGATGATCGACTTCGAGCCGGCGCAGCCGGTACTGACGATCAGCGAAGCGGTCGCTCGCAAAGACTTCTTCATCGACCAGCCGCTCAACCAGCACATCCCTTTCATTACTCGCAAGGGAAGTGACGAGACGTGGCTGAAGGATCCGACCAAGCCGATGAAGGGATGCGACGTCGTCGAAGGCGAGATGGGGAACGACGCGCAGGAGCATTTCTACATGGAGACGCAGGGCGCGCTCGCACTTCCGGGCGCACAGGGGACAATGACGATCTACGCGGGAACGCAGCAGGGATCGTCCGTGCAGTCGTCCGTGGCGCAGCTCCTCGAGATCGAGAACAGCGCCGTCACCGTCTTTCAGCGTCCGCTCGGCGGCGGATTCGGCGGCAAACAAGCGCGCCCGTTGGTGATAAACCCGGCGCCGGCGATCGCCGCGTGGATTCTCGATCGTCCCGTGCGGCTGATCCTCGACCGCAATACAGACATGAACGTCACCGGCAAGCGCCATCCGTATCAGGGCCGCTTCCACGCGACGTTCACGAAGAAGGGCGACATCAAAGGCTACAAGGTCCAGCTCTACTCAAACGGCGGATCGACCTATGACCTGAGCTTTCCGGTGATGGACCTCTCGCAGCAGCACTCCGACGGCGCGTACTTCGTGCCGACCTGGCACAGCCGCGGCGACGTCGCGCGAACGAACAACGCCAGCAACACCGCGTTTCGCAGTTTCGGCGTCGTGCAGGCGACGCTGATCTGTGAGGAGGCGATTGAAAAGATCGCTCACGCTTGCGGGATGCGCGCCGAGGATGTGCGGTGGAAGAACATGTACCAGGATGGATCAAAGCGGTCGTACCAATCGACGCCGTATGCACAGGAGCTCGATCAATGCAACATCCGCGATCTTTGGAAGCGGCTGATGAAGTCGTCCGACTTCAACAAGCGCCGCCACGACGTCGATCAGTTCAACGCGAAGAATCGCTGGCGCAAGCGCGGACTGACGATGATCCCGCTCAAGTACGGTGTCGGCTATCAACCGCGTCTGCTCGATCAGGGCGTCGCGTATGTCGTGGCGTACGCGGCCGACGGAAGTGTGATGGTGCAGCACGGCGGCGCGGAGTCAGGCCAGGGCATCGACACGAAGATGATGCAGATTGCCGCGGAAACCCTCGGAATCGACATGAGCATCATCCGCGTCGCAATGACGTCGACCGACACGATGCCGAATGCGACGCCGACCGCGGCCTCGTCGGGATCGGATCTGTTCGGCGGCGCGGTGCGCAATGCCTGTCTCGAGCTACGCGCGCGGCTCGAGAAATACTGCAAGGAGAACAACGTCAAGGGCTGGAAATCGAATTGGAAAAAACTCTGGCCGTCGATCGTCGGCGGCGCATACGCAGCGCGCGTGAATCTTGCCGTCGACGGGTTCTACAGCACGCCGCTGATCGGCGACGTCGAAGGGACGAGCCAGTACGGACGCGCGTTCCTCTACTTCGTCTACGCTGCGGGCGCGAGCGAGGTTGAGATCGACGTCCTCACCGGCGAGACGACCGTGCTTCGGTCGGACATCCTGATCGATATCGGCCACAGCCTCAATCCGTGTCTGGACGTCGGACAGGTCGAAGGTGCGTTCGTGCAAGGACTCGGACTGATGACGACGGAGCAGATGATGTATGAGCCCGATGGCCGCCTCTACTCGAACGGCACGTGGGAGTACAAGCCGCCGTGCTCGAAGTCGATCCCCGTCGACCTGCGCGTGACGATCGCGAAAGGCGGCGATCCGAATCAGACGGATTCGGCAGTCATGTCGTCGCGCGGCATCGGCGAACCACCGCTCGTGCTATCGACGTCGGCGTTCTTCGCCATCAAACAGGCCATCATGGCCGCGCGCCGCGATCAGGGCGACGACACTTGGTTCGCGATGCCCGCGCCCGCGACGGTCGGACGCGTGCAGAGCAACTGCAGAGTAGCGCGCCACTCGATGCACTTGTGATCATGTTCTGTGCCGCATCTCCACAGGGCTGGTGCGGCCGCGACTGCTCTGTAAATTCTCCGACACATCGCCGGGGCCGGCGTTGACCTTGGGCTACAATCTCGCCACATATCGCCAACCGAAGGAGTCACTCGATGATGAAAAAGCTCGTCCTCTCGATCGCTGTCTTCTCCGTAGCATGTGGGCTCGCTGCCGCCACCGACCGTCCCGCGAAGGGATTCGAAGCCACGTACACAGCGACGCTCAACGATGTACCGGCCGGGCTCAAGGAGATCACGGTGTGGATTCCGCTGCCGGTCAGCAGGGGAGTGCAGACTGTCAGCGACGTCGTGATTGATTCGCCATACGAGTGGCGGAAGGCGAAGGACCAGGAGTTCGGAAACGAGTACGCCGTGACCACGACCGCCAATCCGCCGGCTGGCGCGCTGGCGTTCAAGGTCCACTTCAAGGCACTTCGCCACGAGGAGCGCATCGACCACCCGGCCGAGACCAAAGCCACGAAGGCGGAGCTGGCGCGAGCTCTTCGCGCCGACAGGATGGTCACGCTCTCGCCGCGCGTCCGCAAGCTCGCCAACGAGGTCACCGCCGGCAAGAGCGGGCCGGTCGAGCAGGCGCATGCGATCTACGAGCATCTCCTGGCCACGATGAAATACGACAAGACCGTGCCGGGATGGGGAAAGGGCGACACCGAGCGGGCTTGCGACATCCGCGCCGGAAACTGCACCGACTTCCACTCATTGTTCATGTCGCTGGCCCGCGCGAAGGGGATTCCGACGCGGTTCATCATCGGATTCCCGTTGACGGCGAAGGACGGCATGGTGGCGGGCTATCACTGCTGGGCGGAGTTCTGGGTCGAAGGCAAAGGGTGGATTCCGGTTGATGCATCCGACGCATCGAAACTAACCAACCCTGAGGCCAGGGAGTACCTGTTCGGACATCTCGATCCTGATCGCGTGCAGTTCACAATGGGGCGCGATCTCAACCTGACGCCGAGGACCGCGGAGCCGCTGAATTACTTCATCTACCCGCACGCTGAGGCGGATGGGAAGGAAGTCGGGAAACCGGCGGTCCAATTGGAGTTCCGCGCGGCGCAGCAGATGGCTGGTGGAGTGACCGCGGGCGAATAGCTGCCGAGTTGGATGTCGCTGCCGGACATCCTGCCAAGTGCTGGGGCCGCACTTGAAAAAGTGCGGCCAGAACTTCGGCCACAGTGGCTGTACCATATCTCCTCATGAGCCAGTCTGAGGAAGACTTCGTCCAGACCACCGTTCAGGCGCTTCTCTCGCCGGAGCTGGAGGACCTCTCCCTCAAGCTCATCACCGGCGACGACGGTCTCGATCGAATCATTTTCCGCCCCCGCGTTCAGAAGCCCGGCCTGGCCTTCGCCGGCTACTACGAGTACATCAAGCCCGGACGCGTCCAGATCATCGGCGAGTCGGAGACCAAGTACCTGCAGAGTTTGCCCGCCAGGCTGCGCGAGAAGCGCGTGCGCGACGTGGCCGGGCTCGACGTCTCCTGTTTCATCGTGACCAAGGGCATCATTCCGCTCGAAGAGTTCCGCCACGAGTGCGAGAAGCGCTCCGTGCCGCTCTTCTCGACGCCCGGCATGTCGTCGACGACGATCAACCGCGTGACCTACTACCTCGAGGAGACGATGGCGCCGCGGGTGACGATGCACTCCGGTCTTCTCGATGTTTACGGCATCGGCGTTCTCCTCCTCGGCGACAGCGGCATCGGCAAGAGCGAGTGCGCCCTCGATCTGATCTATCGCGGCCATCGCCTGATCGCCGACGACATGGTGATCATCAAGCGCCATCCGAACGACGTGCTGCTCGGCCATTCGAACGACCTGCTTCGGCACCACATGGAGCTGCGCGGGATCGGGATCATCGACATCAAGGATTTGTTCGGCGTGGCGTCGACGCGCGATCTCAAGCCGATCGATCTCGTGGTCAAGCTCGAGAAGTGGGTCGAGGGCACCGAGTACGATCGCCTCGGAATCGCCGGCGAGACCTACGAGCTCCTCGGCGTGTCGAAGCCGTACGTGCGCCTCCCGGTGGCCTCGGGACGCAATCTGGCGCTGCTCGTCGAGATCGCCGCCCGCAATCATCTGATGAAGCTCCAAGGCTATGACTCGGCGAAGGAGTTCACGCGCCGGATCGATGAGAAGATCGCCCGCGCCGCGGCTGGGGAGGTCGCGCCGCCGCTCAGCGCGCCGATCACGCGCGAGCTTCCCACCGAGCCCGAACCCGCAAAGCGAAGCATCTACACGCGCCAGGTCTTTGGCCCCGACATGTACGACAAGATGCGCAGGCAGCGATGACTCGGGGGCCGGAAAACCTGGTGATCATCAGCGGCCTGAGCGGCTCGGGCAAGAGCTACGTGCAGAGCACGCTCGAGGACCTCGGATTCTATTGCTCGGACAATCTCCCGATCGCCCTCATCGAGCCGTTTCTGCAGGAGGTCATCTCTCATGAGGACGCCGGCCGCGTCGCGATCGTGGTGGATGTCCGGACGCACGACTTCGCCTCCATCTTTCCCAACATCTATCGCGACCGGATCAAGAAGCTCGTCCCGAACACGGTGCTGATCTTCCTCGAGGCGTCCGACGAAGTCATCGCCCGACGCTATTCCGAGACGCGGCGGCCGCACCCGCTGGCCCGCAACAAGCCGATCCTCGAAGCCATCCAGAGCGAACGCGTTGCGCTGACTGAGGTCAAATCGCTCGCGGACATGGTCCTCGATACCTCGCAGTTCACCGTGCACGAGCTCAAAGCCGAGGTGCTGCGCCGATTCCAACTATCGGGATACGAAGTCTCGATGCTCGTGACGATCCTCAGCTTCGGATTCAAGTACACCCTGCCTCACAACCTCGATTTGCTCTTCGACGTCAGGTTCCTGCCCAATCCGCATTTCGTGGAGGCCCTGAGGCCGAAGACCGGCCTCGATGCCGAGGTGATCGAGTACCTGCGCCAGCAGCCGGACTACGAGACCTTCTACGCCAAGCTGCTCGACTTTATCGGTTACCTCCTGCCGGAGTACCGGAAAGAGATGAAGAGCTACCTGACCATCGGGATCGGCTGCACCGGAGGAAAACACCGGTCGGTCGCGATTGCGCAACGGCTGGGCGACGACCTCGCGCGGAGCGGCTACAACGTCGAGATCGTCCACCGTGACTGTCGCAGGTGAGGAGAAAACAAATCGCGGCGCGTTGCCGCGCCGCGATCGTTTGTAGCGGGGAAGCGTCAGGGCTTACGCCTTGATGTCGATCTTGATCTGCTTCGGCTTGGCCTCTTCCTTCTTCGGGATGTCGATCTCGAGGATGCCGTCGCGATACGAGGCCGCGATCTTCTCCGGGTCGACGGTGCGCGGGAGGGTGAACGAACGGAGGAAGTTGCCGTAGCTCCGCTCCACGCGGTGCCAGGTCACGCCCTCGGTCTCCTTCTCCAGCTTCCGCTCGCCGCGGATCGTGAGGATGCCGTTCTCGAAGTCGATGCTGACCTCATCCTGCTTGACGCCCGGAAGCTCGGCGCGGACGAGGATGTGATCGGCGGTCTCGGCGACATCGACAGCCGGGACGAAGTTGCCCGAGACGAGATCCTCGTCGGTGCAGTGCAGGCGGGCGAACGGCTCGAGCAGCATTCGGCCGATGTGGCCCTGAAGCGTGGTCTTGAGGTCGGGTAGGGTGTTCCAGCGAACAGTAGACATAGCGTTCTCCTTGATCTTAGTAAACATCGCTCAATCTTGAGCGACGGGCAGCGAGATAGTAGCACTGAATCTGCGCGTGTCAATATCACTTTTGTTACAATATGCGTGTCAGCCGCTAAGATAGATCATGCCCACGGAAATGCTAGGCCCATCGGTCCCATAGGTCGCATCGGTCCCATCAGTAGACCCCATCAGGCTGGCTTGTCCTCAGATTCGCTCAGCCAGATCGCGAGAGTTGCGTGAGGCGCCGTAGAATCAAACCTACCCCGAATCGGTCTGCTGGAGGATCCGTCATGAAGCATGTGAGGCTCTATCCGGTCCTGCTTCTCCTGTCGATCAACACCGTGCCGTTGACGGCGGCGGATGATGCGGCCGGAACTCTTCACGATCTCTTTCATCGCGAGTGGGAGAGCCGGCTCAAGAGCCATCCGTTGTTCGCGACGTCGGTTGGGCGGCATGAATACGACGACCGGCTGGCGTCGGTCGATCCGGCGGATCTTGCGCGGGAGGCAGCCACGACGAAGGCGTTTCTTGGCGAGCTTGCGGCCATCGATCGCGCGAAGCTATCCGCCGAGGATC
>DASQGS010000499.1:0-1923 GCA_035632455.1 Thermoanaerobaculia bacterium
CGAAAGGCACGGTAGAGCTCGATGATTGCCTGCGTTACCGGTGGCGCCAACTCCGCCAACTCGCGCAGATCCTGAGCGCCGATTGACTCGCCGCCCGCCACCATCGGATCGGCGAACACCTCACGCAATCCGGCGATGATCCTTCCTTCGTCGTCCTCGGCGAAACTTTGCAGATCGAGATCGAAGACGCGCGCTAGTTTCAATAGGAGGGCCGCCGATACCGGCCGCTGATTGTGCTCAATAAGATTGAGATAGCTCGGGCTTATCTCGAGCTGCTCGGCAAGCTGTGCCTGGGTTTGGGCGTGCTCGCGACGCAGGCGTCGCAAACGGTGGCCCACCATGATCTTCCTGTCCATCGCACTTTCTCCGCTCAAGCGTAGAGAGTTTTGCTGGAATCGATCGCGTTGTGTCAAGAATTTACAATATTACACGATTACACGTCTTAATGTCTCGCAGAGTGTGAAGTTGTTCTATATCTCTGGTTCCCGGGGAGCGACCAAAAGCTCAAGGAGCGGCAACATGAGAATTTGCGTCGTAGGAGCCGGTGCGATCGGCGGCTATATGGGAGCGAGGCTCGCTCGTGCCGGAGCTGATGTGAGCTTGGTTGCGCGAGGCGCTCATCTCGCCGCGATGCGCGCAAATGGCGTGCGGCTCATTAGCGAAGACGATGACATCGTCGAGCGCCCCTTCTGCACCGACGATCCCTCGGAGCGTGGTCCTCAGGACTACGTCATCGTCGCACTCAAAGCGCATTCGGTCCCAGGCGCGGTCGACATGATGCAGCCGCTTCTCGGCAATGACACTGCGATCGTCACGGCCGTCAACGGCATCCCCTATTGGTATTTTCATCGTCATGGCGGCGATCTCGCGGACACGACGCTCGAGACCGTCGACCCGGCTGGTCGGCAGTGGAAGGAACTTCGTCCCGAGCGCGCGATCGGCTGCGTGGTCTACCCCGCGACCGAAGTCGTTGAGCCTGGCGTCATCAAGCACATCTATGGCGACAAATTCCCGATCGGCGAACCTGGCGGTGAGCGGAGCGAACGCGTGGAGCGGCTGTCGGCGCTGTTGGAGGCCGCGGGCTTGAAGGCGCCGATCCGCGACAATATCCGCGATGAGATCTGGCTGAAGCTGTGGGGCAATCTGTGCTTCAACCCGATCAGCGCGCTCACCCACGCGACGCTCGACGTCATCGCCCATGATCCGGCGACGCGAGCGGTGGCGCGGGCGATGATGCTGGAGGCGAAAGCGATCGGCGACAAGATCGGCGTGCATTTCCGCGTCGACGTCGAGCGGCGCATCGACGGAGCGGGCGCTGTCACCGGACACAAGACGTCGATGCTGCAGGATCTCGAGCGCCAACGCGCCCTCGAGATCGATCCGCTCGTCACCGTCGTGCAGGAGATGGGCCGCCTGGTCGGCGTGCCGACCCCGACCATCGATACCGTGCTGGCCTTGGTGCAGCAGCGCGCCCGCGTCGCCGGCCTCTATAGCTGAGCGATTTCCGCCGACCATCACCGGTCGGTGAGGCGCCCGGCATCGCGACCGCTCCACCAGGGAGGCGGAGCGGGTCGACTCTCATCGGAAAAGGATCGCCGAACGATCCGCGTGGGAGCGCGATGCCGGGCCGCCGCGCCAAGGAGGTTCGGGAGCCGCTCGCCCCAAGCTGCCATTCTGATCGCCAGGCAATTCCGCGCGTTGCATCTCGTTTGGCAGAGATTAATCTTCCCCGCCTAAGATCGCGCGAGGAATCGATACCCGATAGATGGGTCCTTCAGCAAACAGATGACGCCGTCACTGTCCTCTCCTTTGACGATTCGGCCGAGCGGACGAGGCATCGCGGCCGAGATATCAGGCGTTGATCTTCGTGGCGTCGATGCCGATACGGTTTCGGCGATCCGTCAAGCGTGGATCGAGCATCTT
>DASQGS010000500.1:0-14278 GCA_035632455.1 Thermoanaerobaculia bacterium
GCGGCGGAACCCCGGAGGGGTGAAGCGCGCCGAAGGATCTCCTTGGCTGGATCGCGGTCTTCGCAAGGGGATCCTTCGCCGCGCTACGCCCCCTCCGGGGTTCCGCCGCCTCAGGATGACACCTCGACCCACTGACCACTGATCACTGCCAATGCTGCCCACCTCTTTCGACCCCGACGCCGCCGCACTCGCCGACTCCGGTATCTACGGCCTTCCGTTCACGCCGGTAGACGCGAAGGTCGTGATCATCCCCGTGCCGTTCGAGGCCACGACCTCGTACGGCGGCGGCACATCGCGCGGCCCCGAGGCCGTGCTGCGGGCGTCGAGGCAAGTCGACCTCTTCGATCGCGAGACAGGACGGCCGTACGCCGCCGGTATCGCCATGCAGGACATTCCGAAGAAAGTGAAGCGTTGGAATCGCGACGCCAAAGCGCTCGCCGCGGCGGTCATCGAGAAGGGCGGTGCGATCGACCGCAAGACGAAGGCGGCGGCGAAGGAGGTCGACGCCATCTGCGACGCGGTCAACGACTGGGTCTATCGCCAAACCCTCTCACGTCTGGTCGAGAACAAGATCCCGGTGATCCTCGGCGGCGATCATTCCGTGCCGTTCGGCGCCATCCGTGCTTATGCCGATCAGCACCCTGGCCTCGGAATCCTGCACCTCGACGCTCACGCGGATCTTCGCGATGCGTTCGAGGGATTCACGTGGTCGCACGCATCGATCTTCCACAATGTCGTGACCAGGATTCCAAACGCCGGCAGGATCGTGCAGGTCGGCGTGCGCGATCTCGGCGAGGCCGAGCAGCGCATGATCGAGCAATCGGACGGACGCATCGTGACCTTCTTTGACTCCGACCTCGCCGAGCGCAAGGAGCGAGGCGCGAACTGGGGCGCGATCGCCGACGAGATCGTCTCCCACCTGCCGCGCGACATCTATCTCTCCTGGGACATCGACGGGCTCGACCCGACACTCTGCCCCTCCACCGGCACGCCGGTGCCCGGCGGCTTGTCGTGGAACGAAGCGATCGGCCTCCTCCGCGCCATCCACCGCGGCGGCAAACGCATCGCAGGCCTCGACCTTTGCGAAGTCGCACCGGGCAAGACCGAGTGGGATGCCAACGTCGCCGCCCGGCTGCTGTACAAAATGATCGGCTTCATGCTGATGACTCAGGCGGAGTAGCGGAGCGCGTGCGGTTAGAATGCCCGCCGTGACCGAAGCCCTCGATGCCTCCGCTCCACGCCGCGGCCTGGCGATGTGGTGGGCCAGCCTCGCGACGTCTCCCGAGCCGCTGACGCCATCGGAGCGGCTCGCCGTCGCGCTCCTGTCGCTGCTGACCGCGGCGTCGCGCATCCTGGCGCTGGCGCGAACGCCGTGGGACTGGGACGAAATGCTCTTCTCGCTGGCGCTGCGCCGTTATAGCGTGCTTCTGCACCATCCCCATCCGCCGGGATTTCCGCTCTTCGTTCTTGCGGCGAAAGCCTTCAATCGCGCCGGATTCTCGGCGTTTCACTCCCTTCAGGCCGTCAACTTTGTTGGAGCGGTGCTCCTCTTCCCGGCACTTTTCTTTCTGGCCCGCGAGCTTCGATTCCGCTTCGTGCTGGCGATCGTCGCCGCGCTCCTGTTCGCGTTCGCTCCGAACGTCTGGTTCTACGGCGGCACGGCCTTCAGCGACATCCCCTCGATCGCCGCGATCGTCCTTGCGATCGCGCTCCTTCTACGAGGTTGTCGCGACGACCGCGCTTATCTTGCCGGCGCCGTGATCCTGGCCATCGCCACCGGCATCCGCGCGCAGAACCTGGTGATCGGCGCTGCGCCGGCGTTGATCGCAACTTCGTTTCAATGGCGCCGCAGCGTTCTTCGCTGCGTCGCCGCTCTGTTGCTCGTGGCCGTCATTGTTGCGGCCAGCTACGCCGGCGCGGTGATCGCGACCGGTTCGTGGGCCGAGTACTCCTACGCGGTCAAACTCCACCAGCAATACATCGCTCAGACCGACTCGTTCCGCAGCCCGATTCGTCCGCCGCTGCTGTACCTCCTCGACGACTTCTTCTTCTGGCCGTACCGCGTTCTGGCGATCAATCTGCCGGTGGCGCTGCTGGCCGCGCTGTCGCTGATCGTTTCTCTGGTGCGGCGCCGCGGAGCGATCCTGACGATGCTCGCCTCGTTCGGACCATTTTGCCTCCTGGCGTGGCTCACGCTGGATCACTTCAGCGCCAGCCGCTTTTCGATCGGTTACGCGCCGCTCTACGCGCTGCTGGCCGCGGACGGCATCGACTTGCTGGTATCGCGCATTCCGAGGCGCGACATCGTGGCGGGCATCGCTGGAGCGGGGCTGGCCGGGCTGATGATCGTGTGGACTCTTCCGTCGCTGAAGCAGGTGCGCACCGCGGTCTCGCCGCCGGTCGCGGCGATGGACTGGATCCGCAACAATCTCGACCGCTCGAAGACGATGCTGTTCGTGCATGAGGGGATGGAGCCTTACTCGGATTGGTTCCTTCCCGATTATCGAAGGCGCACGGTCGAGCGCGCGGAGCCTGTGCCGATGAGCCTGTCGAGCCAGCAGCAGCAGTGGCACGTGGAGGAGGATCTCATCCAGGTGCCGGGAACGAAGCTCTTCACATGGCCTCGCACGCGGCTTTGGCGCCTGGCCCGGCAGCGTTATTTCGAGGTGTCGATCGTGCCGGTGCGCGAGCTCCTCGATTTTCGCGAGGGCTGGTATGAGAAGGAAGAAGAGAGCGTTGGCCATATCTGGCGCTGGATGGGGGCGCGCTCGGTGACGATTCTGCCGCCCCGCCCCGGCCACGCCCGTCTCTACATGGTTTTCTATTTCCCGCTCGATGCTCTGAAGATCCCGCCGATGATCACCGTGACCGTCGATGATCATGTGATTGATCGCTTCGTGGCGAACAAGAGCGACATGGCTCGATCGTATGAGGTGCCGGGCAACGGAATCCAGCCGTTGACGCTTGTGCTGTCGACCGACCGCACGGTCAACCCGGCCCGCGCACACCTCGGCGGCGACGACCGCGACCTCGGGCTGCGTTTGAGTCAGATCGAGTGGAGGTAGGGAGAACTGCTTTCCCGCTACGGCTTGAAGATGATCGTCTGCGGCAGCCATGTTCGGACGCGTTTGCCGTCCTTGATCGCCGGGGTGAAGCGCGCGCCCTTCATTGCACGGACCGCCGCTTCGTCGAGTCCGAGGCGTCCGACACCGCGCAAGACGCGAACATCGATCACTGCGCCGGTCTCAGACACGAGCGCGCTGACGATCACGCTTCCTTCGACGCGTTGACGCGCCGCGAGCGGAGGATAGATCGGCTTGATCGGAGTCTGTGGGCGCGGGACCTGATCGACGTCTGTAATCTCGACGAGGTCGCCCTCGCGCACGGTGGGCGCTTGCGCGGGGCTCGGCGCGGCCGCGACCGGGACGGCCGCGGGCTGAGGTACGGGCGCTGGCGCGGCCGCGACCGGCTGCGGCGCCGGAGCCGGCGCGGTGTCGCGCCGCTGAGCATCGAATGCCGCAGCCGAGGGCGCGCGCTCCTCCACCTTCGGTTGCGGCGCAGGCGCCGCTGCTGATCCTGGAGCGGTGGCAGGTGGCGCGTTCTTCGTCCCCTGCTTCTGGAGCTCCTTGTTGTATGCGGCCTGAAGCTTCATCATCTCGTCCTGAAGCTTCTGGTTGACCGCTGCCTCAAAGGCCTTCTTTTGAGCATCCTGGTCCCCGGTGCCGGTCGCCGTCGCGTTGCCGGAGGTCGACGTTGCGATGACCGGAGAGGCGAGGATCGGCTCGATCTTCGGCTTTGCCGGCGGAGCTGGCGCGGAGGCCGTGGCCGGCGTCAACGGTTTCGTTCCTTTCGAGCCGGAACGGCCGAAGACGAAATAGGCGGCGATCGCGGCAATTGCAAGCACCGCCACGACCGCAACCACGAGCATCGACTTCTTCTTGGGCGGCTCCTCGGTCGTGCCGAACGGCGCCCTCGCCGCGGGAGCAGGCGCTTCCGCAGGCGGCGCGTCGAGATAGGGGGCGAGATTGACCTTCGACTCGCGATCCCGGTCGAGGGCCTCGCCCTCCATCTCTTTCTTGAGGAGATTGTTGAGATAGAAGGCGAGGTTGAACGTCGTGGCGGTGTACTTTCCGCCGTGGACGAGCGTGGAAAGCGCCACCTTCATGTCGGTGACCGATGCGAAACGCGCAGCCGGGTCGAGAACCAGCGACTTGTCGAGAATCGCCCGGATGTCGTCCGGCATCGCCGTGCCGGCCGTCGTCTTCGCGCCGCGAACCGCCATCGCGAACGCACTCGCGGTCACGGCATCGGGTGGCTCGGCGCCGGTGACCAGCAAGTACAACGTCGCACCGAGCGCGTAGACCTCCGAGGCTTTTGTCGCTTCTCCCGATTCGCGGATCTCCGGCGCAAAATAGCGCGCCAGCTCGCTGCCGGCCGCCGGCTCCTTGAGCGACGCGGCCAGCCCCTTGCCTAGATTCTGGCCCGCGACCCGGATCTCGCCGTCGTCGCTGATCCAGACGAGTTGCGGGATGAGCGCGCCATGAGCGAGCCGTGTCCCCTGGTGCTTGATGTTCGATGTCGTCTCCAGCGAGAGCGCGACCTTCTCCGCGATGACCAGCGCCTGATCGATCGGGATCGGATTCGGCGTCAGGCCGTTGCCGCCTCGAGCTCGATCGACGATGTGCCGCAGCGAGCGCCCTCCCGCGTAGTCGTGGGCGATGAACGGAATGCCGTTCTGCACGCCGGCGATCTGGTTCTTCGTGAACGTCGTTCCGGTCAGAAGGGGAATGATCTCCTGCACGCTTGCGGCAGCGGCGCTGAGCGCCTCGCGGTTCCCTCCCGTCAGCCTGCGAAGGGCGATCAGGGCGCTGAGCTGCCGTTCCTCGATCCGGGCGGCGCGCCAAAGCTCACCGAGGGAGTCGGTCTCGAGCTTCTTGAACAGAATGTACGGGCCGAATTGCTCGTAGGGCTTGTTCTTCGCGGCCATGGACCTGACCCCCGGAAAACGGCGTTTTTGGGGAGAAAACCTGGACCGTCACGCTAGCATCCTGCGTTGGTATCGTCAATTGGAGCGGCCGGCAGCGTCGTTGGCGACTGATCGGACGGATCGGACGGATCGGACCGATCCCCTACCGCCCCTGCGATCGCAAGTTCCGGAAGTACTGCCGCTGGTAAATCTCGACATTGCGGTTGTGTTCCGCGAGGTTCGTCGAGAAGGCGTGGGAGCCGTCGTTCTTCGAGACGAAGTAGAGCAGCTCGGTCTTCGCCGGCGCGGCGGCGGCGTGCAGCGCGGCGACGCCGGGATTCGCGATCGGGCCCGGCGGAAAACCTGGGAACCGGTAAGTGTTGTACGGCGAATCGATCTGCAGGTCGGGTTTGCGGATATTGCCGTCCCAGCGGCGCGCCAGCTTCAGGGCATAGATCACGGTCGGATCCGCGCCGAGGAGCATGTGCCGGTGATATCGGTTGAGGTAGACGGATGCCACCAGCGGGCGCTCCTCCGGCAGATGTGCCTCGGTCTCGACGATCGACGCCAGAATCACCGTCTGATGCATATTGAGCCCCGTCGTGATGAACGCGAGCTCGCTGCCGAAATGCTTTCGGAAATTCTGGATCATCGTCCGCACGATCGTCTTTGGCGTCTCATGCGGCGTGAGCTTGTACGTGTCGGGAAAGAGATACCCCTCGAGCGAACGCGCTTCCGGATCGATGTCGCGGATGAGCTCCGGATCGGCGGTGAGGCGTCGCCATTCCTCGGCGCGTCCGAAGCCCTCTTCCGCCATCAGTTCGCCGATCGCGAATCGATCGAGACCCTCGCGAACGGTCACGTTCTTGAGGATCACGTCGCCCCGAATGACCCGATCCAGAACCTGGGCTGCCGACAGCGGTCCCGAGAATTCGTAGACGCCGGCCTTGAGCGACTCGCCGTACCGCGCGACCTTGAGATAGATGAGCGGGAAGAACGCGTCGCGGATCAGGCCGGCCTCCTGGAGGTGGCGCAGGATCACGGCAGTTCTCTGCCCTTTCTTGACCTCGATGTCCTTGGTTGATTCGTTGTAGCCCTTGTACGGGGACGTCATCGCACGCCAGAAGAACCACCCGCCGGCGATCAGAAAAACGATCGCGAACAAAAGCACCGTGCCGAGCGATCGCAGGAGCTTCCGGCAACCGCCTCGCGAGGCGCGGCGTGCTATGACGCCCTCCCGCCCTCGGCGTCGAGGTAGGACTGGAGGATCACCGCGGCCGCAGCCATGTCGATCTCGCGTCCGGCGCGTTTTCGATTCTTGCCGGCCTCGCGGAGACGCGCTTCCGCCTCGACGGTGGAGAGGGTCTCATCCCACAGCACGACGTTCCGCCCGGTCCGCTGCCGAAGGCGCTCGGCGAATTCGTGGAACTTTCGCTCCCCGGCATGGCTGCGAGCCCGCTTCGCCAAGCCGACGACATAGGTTGCGGCATCGAGCTCGCTGCCGAGACAGGCGATGGCCTCGATGACGCGCCCGGAGTCGCCGTCGTTGGCCAGCACGGAATGCGGCGAAGCGAGAACGCCTGATTCGCTCACGGCCACACCGATGCGCCGGCCACCGTAGTCGATACCGATCGTGGACATGCCGGACATTGTAAGAGCAAGAGGTCCACTCTGTGTTTTCTGCGTCTTTGTGGTGGAGGCCTTTCTCACGCGGAGCCGCGGAGCCGCGGAGACACGAGGCAGACAGGATGACAGGACGCGATTCGGCCGGAGGTGCCGCTCCGCCATTACAATGGGCGGCTCGAAAGGCAGAACCATGAAAAACTTCAACCTCGACGCCATTCTCGAGGCAATGCTCAAAACCTCGGATCGGGTGTCGGATCTGAATTTCTCCGTGGGGCGTCAACCTCAGGTGGAGATCGACGGTCAGCTCGTTGCGGTCAACTTCCCCGGGTTGCCTCGGCTGACGCCGTATCAGACCGAGATGATCGCGCTGCATATGATGCGAGGCGACCGCGAGCTGATGCGGACGCTCATGCAGAACGGCTCGGTGGACCTCTCGTACTCGATTCCCCAGAAAACGCGTTTCCGCGTCAACGTCTTTTCGCAGCGAGGTTCGTACGCCATCGTCCTGCGCGTGATCCCGGAGGGCATTCCGACGCTCGAGTCGATGCATCTGCCGAAGGAGCTCTCAGCCGTTTGCAAGCTGAAGAATGGGATCGTGCTCGTGACCGGACCCACCGGCTCCGGGAAATCCACGACGCTCGCCGCGCTGATCAACCAGATCAATCACGACTACGCGTATCACATCATCACTATCGAAGACCCTGTCGAGTACATGCACAAGCACGTGAAGTCCACCGTGAACCAGCGTGAGGTCGGCTCCGACACGAAGAGCTTTGCGCTGGCGTTGCGTGCCGCCCTGCGCCAGGCACCGAAGGTCATCCTCATCGGCGAGATGCGCGACGTCGAGACCATCGAGATCGCCATGGAGGCCGCGGAGACCGGGCATCTCGTGCTCTCGACTCTTCACACGATCGACGCGGCGAAGACGGTCGACCGCATCATCGGCGTCTTTCCAAAGGATCAGGAGTCCCAGGTGCGTACGCGCCTCGCGCAATCGTTCCGCTACGTCATCTCTCAAAGATTGCTTCCGAAGGCCGGAGGGGGACGACTGGCGGTCCTGGAGATCCTCAAATCGACGATGCGCACTCGGGACTACATTCTTCGCGGCGAGACCGCGGGACGATCGCTGACAGACGCCATGCACGACGGCTCCGTTGACGGGATGCAGACTTTCGACGACCAGCTCGAGAAACTCTGGCTGGCCGGAACGATCTCGAAGGACACGGCTCTCGCTTACTCTTCGAACCCGACCAATCTCTCTCTCCGCCTCACCGACGAGGCCGCGCCTGCCAAACCGGCGGAAGACGACCAGTCGATGCTGTCGCTGCTGGAGTAAACGATGATCAGGATCATCTGCAACTCGTGTCAGAAACCGCTTTCACTCGACGAGGCGAAGCTGCCGCCGAAGGAAGTCTCGTTTCCCTGCCCGGTCTGCCGCGCGAAGCTCACGGTCGACGGGCGCACGCTCGGCGCCGCGGCCGGCGGCGCCGCAGCCACCGAGTCCGTCATGCAGACCGGGCCAGGCTCCGCAGCGCCGGAGGAGGATCACACCGAGGGCTTCGGCGCGAAGGCGCTGATCGTCGGCAACGATCACCCGAGCCTGCGTCAGGCGGCGAAGCTCATCGGATACCTTCCGGTGCACTTTCCAACCGCGGCCCAGGCGAGGGATTACTACATGCAGGAGTTTCCGCCGGTGGTGTTCATCAATCCGCCGGAGATGGTCCCTCCGCCGCTCGTGTCGATGCAGCCCATCATCTCGCTGGCGCCGGTCGACCGGAGGCGCGCATTCTTCATCCTCTTCTCCGACAACCTCCGGACCCTCGACGGCAACGCGGCATTTCTCTACGGAGTCAACCTCGTCGTCGCTCCGAAGGACCTGGGCGCGTTCCCGGAGATCCATCACGAGGCGTTCAGCTATCACGAGCGCCTCTATGCAACGATGAGCTCGGTGCTCAAGAGCATGCAGATCGGAGCGCTGTAGACCGCCGAAGTCGCGATTCTCCAAGAAACAGAAAGGGCGCCGGGAAGGCGCCCTTTCTTTACAGCGGTGAATGGGAGGGGACTACGGCTGCTGAACGCCCTCTGGCCACTGAACAAACGTGCCGTTCGAGTACACGATGTCGCAGTCGAAGTTCGTCGTCGCGCCACCGGTGAGCGAGTCGGCCTTGCCGTTCTTCCCGTAGGAGCGAATGGCATATACCTGCGCCGCGGTCGAGACACCCCAGGCCTGGTCAGCAGCGAACTCCCAGTTCGTGCCCCAGCCATCTTTCTGCGGGAATGTCTTTACGTAGGTCGGTGCGAGGTAGGTGGTGAGGTTGGCGACGGTCACGGAGCCCGATGGCATCGTGTAGCCTGCGGCGTTGTACCGGTTGAGGTCCGTGGCCCGGGCCTCATAGGCCGTTGCGATCGTGCGCATGTCGGCCATCGTCCGTTTCTGCTTCGAGCGCTGCATCGCGGTCAACAGGTTCGGAATCGCGATGGCCGCGAGGATACCGATAATGGCGACGACGATGAGCAGCTCGATGAGGGTGAAACCTTTTTGCTTCCTGGTCATTTAGCTTCCTCCTTTTCTTGGTAATTCTATCGGAGCAAGGCGCATACCACGGCAGGATGCTCCGCTAACTCACTGAATTGACGTGACTCAGCTCACGGTCGATCACACCTCCCTGACGGATTTTTCACTGGTGACTGACAATTCCTGTCATGGGCTCGGCGCCTCTCCATCGGCCCACCTCGCGACAACCCGCCGGGTCATGGCGACACCGTGTGCAAACCAGTCGAGCCTGATTCTCTCGTCGATCCCATGAATTCCTTGCGTCTGGAAGAAATCGACGGGGAAAGGGAAGAGTCCGTAGCATGCGATGCCCCGTTGCCGGATGAAGCGTGAGTCGCTGTACGAGACCGAAAGGATTTCGCTGCCGACCGGGACCTTGCCGTATTCATGCCGGGCTTCCTGCGCGAGCAGCGCGAACATCGGCGAGTCTTCCGGGCTCAGCGGAGTCGGTCCGCTCTTCCGCAGAACCTCGACGTGAACGCCGAAGGGCGCGACGTATCGCTCCAGCCAGGCGACGCGCTCGTCGGGCTGCTCATCCGGCAGGTTGAAGAGGTACGTCATCATCTCGTAGCCGCCGTGCCCATCTGGGCTAACTCCCTCCGCCCAGACCACGTTCTGCGTCAACTCGCGGTATCCCCGAGGAAGCAGCCAGAATTTTCCCTCGGCGATGGTGCGATCGACGTCGATCAGCCTGTCGCTCTGCTCGGTGCGTAGCGGCGCGATCTCGCGGAGGAAGCGCTTCACCTCGGGCAGGACGCGGTCGGGGTCGCGCGGTGCGAAGAACGGCTCCAGGGCGATGCGCGTCCGCAGCAGTGATTCACGCGCCGGCGCTCGCAACACGGTCTTGACCGCCTGCTTCGAGCCGATCTCGATGCCGAAGTACGTGAGCTGCTCCTGCTGCGTCTCGGTGATGCCGCCTTCGTTGAGCGCGTACGCGATTCCTTCGAAGATGTCGGGGCGGTGCTCGAGAAGCCACGCCGTGCCGAGCGCGCCTCCCTCTTCTTCATCCGAAACCGCGAGAAATACGAGATCCCGCTCCGGCTGCTTTCGGCTCCGCGCCACGTCCAGGAAAGCCGCGAGATAGCAGATGCCGATCCCTTTCATGTCGAGGCTCCCCCGGCCGAAGAGCATGTTCAACCCTATGTCGCCGGAGAACGGCGGATGCGACCAGCCCGCCGGCCTGGCCGGGACGACGTCGATGTGGTGGAGCAGCAGAAGGCCTTCCCCGGAGCGCCTGCCGCGGATCCGGGCGTAGAGATTCCCGCGGCCGGGCGCGGATTCGATGATCTCGGCGCGCACGCCGTTGCGCTCGAGGATTCCGGCGAGGAATCGCGCGCCGGCCAGCTCGCGTCCCGGCGGATTCGAGGTGTCAATGCGAACGTACTGCTGGAGAAGCCTGATCTCCGGCGTGATCACGGAGCGCTTCGGGATGTAGGTCCCGATCTCGTTGTTCCGGCGGCGAAGCCAATCGGAGTATCCCCAGATACCCGCGGAGATCGCGGCAGCGATGGCGAGCAGAACCAGAAGCGCCCCGAGGCGCCGCTTCGGTTGGGCAGGTGAGGGGGGTGTCGCAGGGGACATTCCGATGAAGCATGATAGCAAGAGCGTCGGGGCGGGATCATTGCGAGCGGTATGGTCATCGGTTTCCGCCATCTCCGTGACCTCCGCGTCTCCGGGTGAGAGATGCATTCACGACAGAGAGCCGGAAGACACGGAGACGATCTCTATCTTGTCGTGTCGCGCGGCGTCGCCGCGCCGCCCTCGCCCGAACGGCAGCATCAACAACACGATAACCAGCAGCGCGCTAAGGCTTATCGCCGCCCCCGCAACAACGAGGGGATTTCGATACCGCATGACGACGCGATGCCGTCCTGGCGGAATGCGAAGCCCCTGATACGCAAGGTTTGTCGGAAGCAGCTCCGCGGAGCGGCCATCCAGAGTCGCGTTCCAGTATTTGTGCCGGGTCACTGTGATCACGAGGTACGCCGGACCTTGGGCCTCGACGTCGACGACGGCGCTCGTGGCAGTCTCATGCCAGGAGGCGACACGGCCGCGTGCGAGTTGAAACGGCCGGATCGCGACGAACGCAGTTCCAGGCATCGCCCCATGTTGATCGATGGCATCGATCATCGCCTGTACCGTCTCCACCCGCATGAGCGACGACGCGAAGTAGTAGCGCGGGTTGTTGCCGGCGCGGCGGATGTGAATCGGCTGGGAGATGGAGAAATCGCCCGCCGCCGCAGCGAGGTCCTTGTCGAAATCGGCGTAGTCGGTAACGTAGCGGATGTTGGACCGGGCCAGGAAAGGCTCGTCCCAAGTCTCCACTCCACGTGCCGCCACGCCGACCATGGCATCGAGGAGATCGCGGGTCGGAAGGAGGTCGGTCTCGTCGTAGTCGCGCTGCAGATTCGTCCGCAGCCCCCACGCCGCCGGCGACGGAGGCACGAGGCCGTTGCGGATGAACCAGGCAGCACCGCTGCCAGCAGTCTCGTAGCGCCTCCGATCGGACGAGTCGATCCAATCGCCCCGCGAGAAGATGGAGTACGCATCGGTATCGCGATCGAGAACTGCGACGGCGCCTGGGGGAGTGAAGAAGCGGCGAGGCATACGCGGCAGGACCTCGAGCGAAAAGACGCCGAGGTCGACGGCAACCGTTGCGAACAAGGCCGCCCACCAGAGCCGCGAGATCGAGCGGTGGCCCGCGAGGATCACGGCGGCGAACGCGACCGCGGTCATGGCAGAGAGACGCGCGGTGTCGCGAAACATTGCCGCGGCCGGGAGCCACGTCCGCGGAAGGCGCCAAAGCTCCGCGAATGCCGCCGGGAACGATGGAAGAAACGAGATCGCCCAGAGCACGATCGACGACGCGGCGATGGCGCAGGCGGCGATTGTCGCGGCGCGGACGACGCGCCGGTCGCCGCTGACGAAGCGCTCCAGGACGACCGCCGCGAAAATGACAGCCACGAACATCGCCGGCGCGATCAGCTTCTCCGGAAACCGCAGCCATCGAATCAAACCGAGATCGTAGAGCCACCGCGCCAGCGGCGTATGGTAGCCGGATGCGAGAAGCGTCGACGTCGCGATGACCAGAGCGGCGAAGCCTGAGCCGGGGACGCGACAGGCGAGCCCGGCCACGAGCATCGTCGCGACGAGAAGCCCGCAGTAGAGGCTGAGCAGGTACGGGCGCCCGCCGAACCGCCAAGCGCTCCAGTAGAGCGCGCCATCATCGACGAGCGAGCCGAAGAGACGCGGGAATGCGAGCTCGAGGACGCGGCTCGGGTGCAGGCTCGAGCTGGCCACCTGCTCGAACGTCATGCCGCGCGAGCGCGCGGAGTCGCGGAGATGATCGGCCGCCGGCAGGAGCTGCACCGAGGCGAGAGCGAGAGCCAGCACGATCACGATCGCAAGCGCAGTAACGTCGCGCCGGATGAGGAGCAAACCCTCGGCGGCCCCACGCAACAGCCCTCGCCATGCGATCCACGCGACCAGCAGCGCCCAGGTGCCAACGAGCGCAACCGGCTCCGTGACGAGGGCCTGCATCCCCAGAACGAGTGCGCTGAGTGCGAGGTCGCGCCGCGCCCGCGTGCGCTCGAAGCGATGGAGAAAGAGCGCCGCCAGCGGCGCCCAGCTCCAGACGAAGCAGGTAGGCAAGATGTTGACGGTCGCCAGAAAGAACCCGCTGAGGCCGAACGAGAGCGCGCCGGCGACCGCCGTGGCCACCCGCACGCGGAGCTCGCGCAACAGCGCAAACATGCCTGTGAGAGCCAGCACGACGTGAAAGAGGATGTGGAGCTGAAAGCCGAATGCGTACGGGCCGGCGAAGATCAGCCACTGCGGTGGATAGAAGACCTCATAGGCCGGGTTCGCGGCCATCGGCTGGCCGCCGGCATAGAGGCGATTCCAAAGCGGCAGATCGCCCGCGGCGATGGTCTGGCGCACGATCTGCTTCATCGGGTAGTGATAGCGGAAGAGATCGCGGAAGTAGAAGCCTGCGCCGCCGAACAGGACGTCACCGAACAAGGCCGCGACGATTGCGACCAGCAGGAGTGCGGCGAGAAGGTCGGTGCGGCGCATGAATCAGAAGAGAGTTGCGTCTCTTCACGGGCTGTCGCTGGCTGGCTTCTCGCTCACCGCCTCGGCGTGCACGCCGGCTGCGTCTTCGACGACGTGTACCGCCTCTTCGTACGCAGGCAGGCCGGGACGGACGTGAGGGTGGCGTCCGCGGATGGCGAGGAACAAGAGCGCCAGTGTCGCGATCAACGAGATGATCGTACCGACGATCACCAGCTCGTTGCGGTACACCATGCGAACGATGTGACGTCCCGGCGTGACGACGATCCCCTGGTAGCCGACGTTCGTCGTGATCGCCGGGACTCGGTGGCTCGCGGTGCCGCCGGCATCGGTGACCTCGATGCGCCAGTACTTGTGCGGCGTGACGCTCATGACCAGGAATCCCTGGCCGAAGCTCTCGACGTCGAGCACGGCGGTGTTGTTGGTCTCGACGGCGCGATAGACGACCCCGCGCGCAGGCACGAAGGTCGGCCGAGCCACGAATGCGACCTTCCGGCTGTAGCTGCCGTCGCTCAACTTCTTCGCGAAGTCGGCGCGGTCGTGAATCGTCACCAGTTGATCCGAGAAGTAGTAGCGCGGCCAGTGCGTTCCTTCGTTGAAGCGCACCGGAAGCGATTTGGTGAAGTCTCCTTTGACGCGCTTCCGCTCATCGGCGAACGGCTGATAGACGCCGTGGTACCAGGCGTTGGACATGGCCATGAAGGGCTCAGCCCAGTCCCCGCGGCCACTGCGCTTGACGTCCCAGACGGAGTCGGTGAGGTCGATCGTGGGCAATAGTGCGGTCTTGTCGTAGTCGCGCTCGATGACCCCGCGGAGGCGCACGCCGGCGGTGGTCATCGGAAAGAGGCCGTTGCGCACGACCCAGTACACCGAGCTTCCGGTGGAGAAGTAGGTGCGCGCGATCTCCTCCTGCCCATACCAGTCAGCCTCATGGAAGATCCGGAAATCGCCGCGGTCCTTTGGGAATTGGCTGGCTGCCGGCGGAGGATCGAAGAAGCGCCTCGGCATGCGCGGGTTGAGCTCGTAGGTGACCATGCCGAGGTCCGCGACGACGACGATCG
>DASQGS010000501.1:0-6138 GCA_035632455.1 Thermoanaerobaculia bacterium
TGAACCATTGAAGCACCTTCGGCAGCGCATAGTGCGAGCTGCCCTGGATCGCCGCGATCGAGTAGTCCCACTTCGATTCCCGCTCCCAGTACGTGTTCTCGAACTGGTGTTGAACGTAGAACAGCCAGACGCCGGCTGAGCAGGAGATCGCGGTGATCGGAAGCTGCACGAGCATGAACTGCCTCCATCCGACGAGCTCACCGAGGACGGCGATGAGGGAGACCAGCCCGAGGTTCGTCCAGTGGACGCCGAGCCGCTCGGAGCGCCAAGTGCGCGGCACGTTGAGCGTCGTGCGATACAGCACGACGAACTGGGTCATGGCGCCCGCGCCGAACAAAAGCGCCGGATGGCGGTAGATGCGATACAGCAGCTTACGCCAGGGCGACAGAGCCCGATACTCCTCGACGGTGAGGGTCTGGATATCGCCGACGCCCCGCTGGTCGAGATTGCCCGATGTCGCGTGATGAATGGCGTGCTGCCGGCGCCAGCTCTTGTAGGGCGTCAGCGTGAGGACGCCGAGCAGACTTCCGACGAGGTCATTCGCCCGGCGTGATCGGAAAAACGAGCCATGCCCGCAGTCGTGCTGAATGATGAAAATCCGAACCAGAAATCCCGCCTCGAACACAGCGAGGAGCAGCGTCAGCCAATACGACACCTGCAAGCTGCGCAACATCAGATACCAGGTCACGACGAAGGGAACGAACGATGTGAGGATCTGCGCGATGCTGCGCCAGTTGCTAGGCGACGTGTACTGCTGCACTCGCTGGAGGAGCGATGAGCCTTGAGAGGCTTCCTGCGGGCCTGCACTGATCATGTGATGTCTTTCTTGAGCCGAGAGTTTGTAACAAGGGAGAGAAGTGACGACGCCCTTATCAGACCGAGCCATTTCGGTCAGTCTGAAGCGGCGACAATTGGGTGAACTTGAAGGCTGTGAAGCTCCGGTTAGACAGTATAGCAACTTCTGATCCCGAAGATAGGAAGTTTTCGTTGGCGGCAGGATGCATCGGCGATCGATTTGACCTGCGGGCCGCGACTGCCGCATTGTCGCCGGGCCGTGTTTCGCTCCGCGCTCGTCTACTTCATCTTGGGCTCGCTCCCCTTTGCTGGCGGGCTGGGAGCGGGATTGACGCGCGGACCAGCCTCGGATCTCTCGGCCGCGATTGCGCTCGTCGAAGGCGGTGACGCTGCGGCGGCCATCCGGATCCTCGAGCCGATCGCGCGTGCGAATCCGCGAAACGCGCGGGCGTTCTACTGGCTCGGCCGGGCATTCCTCGCGGAAGGCCGGCCAGCCGACGCCTCGCAATGGCTGGAGCGCGCGGCGGCGCTGGAGCCGAATCGCGCCGAGGATCACCTTTGGCTTGCCCGCGCCTATGCCGGCGAGGCGGCGCACTCGATCAACGCTGTGCGCCTGTTCGTGCTCGGATGGAGTATCGGCGACGAGCTGGAGACTGCGGTGCGGCTCGATCCCGCGAGTCTCGACGCCAGACTCGATCTCGTCCGCTACTTCGTTCTGGCGCCCCGCATCGTCGGCGGCGGAGTTGCGAAGGCGAAGCAGGAAGCTGCCGAGATCGCTCATCGGAATCCGCCACTGGGCGCCTACGCGCTGGGATACATCGCCTATCGCGGCAAGGAGTACGACGCCGCGCGGAAGCACTTCGGCGATGCGATCAACGGCGCACGGGCGGCGCTCGCAAACGGAAGCGATCCTCGGGCGCAAGAGACATTGATCCTGACATTGACCTGGTTCGGCTACCTGTCGCAGGAAACGCACGACTACGACGCGGCGTTCGACGCCTTCGGCGCCGTGATTGCGGCCGACCCCGTTCACACCGAGGCGCTCTACGAGATTGGACGGACCGCGGTGTTTGCCGGCCGGGAGCTAGATCGCGGTCAAGATGCGCTGCGCAAGTACCTCGCCTCAAAGCCGCGCCCCGGCATGCCCTCTCTCGCATCGGCGCACCTGCAACTCGGGCTGTTGCTCGAGAAGCGAGGCGATCGCGAAGCGGCGAAACGCGAGATCGCCGCGGCGCTGCGGCTCGACCCGGAAGTTGAGGGCGGGAAGGCGCAGTAGGGGCGCACGGCTGTGCGCCCGCAACTCCGGACAGGGGAATTACTCGCTGAGCTTCTCGATGGGCGTGCCCTTCCCAGCCCGAATGCTCTCTCTTGCGGCTTCGATCCGTTTCTGGAAGCGAGGATCGGATTCGAGACGGTAGTCGAACCAGTCGTCCTCGGACTCGAACCCGATCAGGACAGCGGTGGGCTTGCCGTGGCGCGTGATCACGTGCGGTATCATCCCACCACATGAACAAGCCGCGTGCCATCGTCATCGTCTGCGATTCCCTCGGGGTCGGCGAGTTGCCTGATGCCGCCGAGTTCGGCGACGAGGGATCGAATACGCTGGGCCACGTGCTTCGGGATCAGCACCCGAAACTTCCGACTCTCGCGCGGCTCGGCCTCCTGCACACGCTGCCCGAGCCCGCCAGCGACGTCGTTCCAGTGAGCGCGTTCGGGCGCATGGCCGAGATCAGCGCGGGGAAGGACACGACCACCGGCCACTGGGAGATGATGGGGCTCATCGTGCAGGATCCCTTTCGCACCTATCCGCACGGTTTTCCTCCGGAGGTCATCCACGAGTACGAACGACGCATCGGAAGGAAGACCCTCGGGAACAAGGCGGCGTCGGGAACGGTGATCCTCGACGAGCTCGGCGAGGAGCACATGCGCAGCGGCTCACCGATCGTCTACACCTCGGCGGACTCTGTGTTTCAGGTGGCGGCGCACGAGGAGGTCATCCCGATCATTGAGCTCTGGCGCATCTGCGCCGTGGCCCGGGAGCTCATGCGCGGCGAGCACAACATCGGCCGGATCATCGCCCGCCCGTTCGTCGGAACGGGGAAGGGGCATTTCAAGCGCACTGCCAATCGCAAGGATTTCTCGGTGACGCCGACCGGCGAGACCGTCGTCGAGCGCGCCCACAAGGCGGGCCGGCGCGTAGTCGGCCTCGGCAAGATCGCCGATATCTTCGACCGCGTCGGGATCGACGAAGAGATTCGCACGGAGTCCAACTCCGACGGCATGCGCAAGACGATCGATCTCGTGCGGCACTCCGACGCCGATTTCATCTTCACGAATCTTGTCGACTTCGACTCGAAGTACGGTCACCGCAACGACGCCGCGGGGTATGCCAAGGCTCTGGAGACATTCGACGGCGAACTGGGCGGCCTGATCGATGCGATGCAGGACCGCGATCTCCTCTTCATCACCGCCGATCACGGCTGCGACCCCACCGACGTCTCCACGGATCACACCCGCGAATATGTCCCGCTGCTGGTCGCGGGCCGGGCGGTCGCCGGCGGTCGCGCGCTCGGTACGCGCAAGACGTTCGCGGACCTCGGCGCGACGATCTGTGAGCACCTGGCGCTGAGCAGCGAAGGACTTCAGGGAACGAGCGTGCTTTCCGAGGTGACGCGATGACCCGCGTTGCAGCATTCGCCATCGCGGCTTCGCTCGTCGCGGCGGCAGCGACGGCTCAGATCAGCGTCGGACGCGTGATTGACGATGCCAAAGCCCTGGACCGGATCGCGGAGATGAGCCGCCGCGATCTGCCGCGCGACCTGATGCGCCGGATCGTGAATGAGGACATCGAGATTCTCCGAGGCGGACGGCTCGACGGATCGTATTTGTACGCTTCGTGGGAACGCCTCGAGAAGGGGCGCGTCTCGGATTCATTCCAGGTCCAGCCCGCCGATCGCGATGATCGCCTCTCGCGGCTGGAGTTGAAGGGCGATCACGTCTATCGCGTCATCCTCGACTCCCCGGCGCGGCGGCTGCTTGTGGCGCGGAATCACCGCGTCTGGGTTGATCGCGTCGACGTGGAGATGATTCCGGAAGGGACGTCGGCGGCGAAGGTGCAGTCATTCAAGGTCGAGTCGTGGATCGAGCCGGGCGCGCTCAAGCCGGTCGATCTCCCCGAGATCGCCCGACAGGCGACGGTGCGCGTGTTTGTCCGCGCCGATCGCGAGGCCGGCCCGGCAAACCTCGGCCTGATCCTCGTGCAGGCCAAGGTCGTCGATAACACCGACAGTCCGTACGCCGACGCCGTGACCGCGGAGAAGTCGCTCCTGCGTACGCTCGATACCGACGACGCTCCATCCGTTCGCGGGCTGACTGCACGAATCCTGCAAGACCTTCAGCCACTGGCGAAAGGCACCGCGGCGTCGCGGACGATCGACGTGACCGCTCCCGCACCGGGCTCGACGGAGCAGGCGGCGCCCGCCGATGCCTTTCCGGAGCTTCAGGCCATCGAAGATTTGTTGACCGGCAGCGACGCGGAGCGCCGCGAGGGCCTCGATCGATTGCATCAGCTCCTGCGAAGACTGCGACCGAAATAGCCCAAGCCCTGCGAATGCAGGCATTCCAAGATTGTTCGCCGGTAGAGATTGCCGCGACGGTTGCGGCGAGTGTCGCTCGAGATCGCCGTCACGCCGTGCGGCAGGGCTTCTCGATCGGAATCGCGACGCGCGCCCGCCGGAGAGCCTCGAACGCGTGCTGGAGAAAGCCGGGATCGTCGATGGGCCTGGCTCCCGACTCCCACTGCTCGATGGTGATGCTGTCGACTTGCAGGATCTCGGCTAGAAGCGAGACGCTGAATCCGAGCATCAGTCGGTGGTTACGTAGGTCATGCGGTGTCATGTTTCCGGCGTCCTGTCCTTCCGGCATCGAGTACCGGCAGTATTTCAGGCTTTCTTCCGGATGTAAAGGTGAAGCGCGAAAAGTTTGCAGGGGTCATACAATCACAGCGATGAAAGTCGCAACGTGGAACGTCAACGGGATTCGCGCGCGCCATGAGCAGTTCATCGAGTGGGTCGCGGGGCAGCAACCCGATGTGATCTGTCTTCAGGAGATCAAGGCCTCCCCTGCCCAAGTCCCCGAGACGCTCCTGAAGCTCGAGGGATACTGGAGCTACTGGCACGGTGCCGGCGGGTACTCCGGAGTAGCTCTGCACATCAGCCGGCGGGCCTCCCCTGCCGAGCCGAGCTTCACGCATCCCGCCTTCGACACCGAGACCCGCGTGGTCCAGGCGCAGATCGGCGACACGGTCTATGCGTCGGTTTACGTGCCCAACGGCGGGAAGGACTATGACGCGAAAATCGCGTTTCTGCACGAGCTCGAGGGCTACGCCGCCGCGACGCGCCAGTCGGGGCAGAACCTCGTCGTCTGCGGGGATATCAACATCGCCCGCGCTGATATGGACGTTCACCCGAAGGAGCGGAAGGCGAATGCCGTGGGGCAGCGGCCGGATGAGCGCGACTTGCTGGAACGGATCCTGGGCCACGATCTGGTCGACATCGGCCGGAAGCTCCACCCCGATGACGAGAACTTCTTCACCTGGTGGGCGCCGTGGCGCAACCTTCGCCAGCGCAACATCGGATGGCGCATCGACTACATTCTGGCCAGCAGCGCGCTGGCCGGGCGCGTCGTCGCGTGCGAGTCGTATCGCGAGATCGGAACAAGCGATCACGCGCCGCTGGTCGCGACGTTCGAGTAGCGATCGTCAAGATCAAAGGCCTGGCTCGGGAGCGGAGCGGGCTTGGGCTCGAATCAGTTGCGCTTGAAAAGAAAAACCCCCGCCTGAGTGGCGGGGGTTGGGTGTCGCTAACGCGCGGCGCATCAGACGCCGATCAAGCCACGTCTACTCGAGCACGACGATCACGACGCGGCGATTCTGGGCGCGGCCGGCCTTGGTCTTGTTCGGTCCCACCGGAAGGGTGTCGCCGTACGAGATCGTGGACATGCGGTTGAGTGGTACACCGTCCTTGCGTCCGAGGTAGCGGCGGACCGCAGCGGCGCGGCTGTCGCCGAGGGCCTCGTTGAACTTGGCGCTGCCCTTGTTGTCGGTATGGCCTTGGATCTCTATGAAGTACTGCTCGTTGAGCGCCTTCACTTTCGCGGCGAACTCATCGAGGGCTGCGGTCGCTTCGGTGTTGAGCTCAGAGGAGCCGCTCTTGAAGTTGATGCGATCCTCGGTGAAGGTCTGCGAGAAGACGACTTTGCCCTTGGCCAGGACGCCCGCTTCCTGAGCGCGCTTGAGCGCCTCCTTGGATTCCTGGCTGAGCGAGTCGATCTTGGCGTCGGTGG
>DASQGS010000502.1:0-3040 GCA_035632455.1 Thermoanaerobaculia bacterium
GCGTTGCACGACACGGGCGACCCGCTATTCGAAGAGGTGGAGAAGAACCTCGGCATCCACTTGGTATTCAAGCCCGACGACACGCTGCATCACGAGCAGTTCGACGTGATGAGGATCTGATCTACGTATCCAGACCTTCGACTTGAGGGCCTTGGCGATCTCCATCTCGATGCTCAATTCGTCGAAGATCGGCTCCTCGCGGCGGTATAGGCGGACACGCGAGACGAGGTTCGGCTGAATCTGATCGAGGAACTCGACGATGCGCTGATACTGCTCGACCGAGTCCACCCAGACGCTCTTAAACTCGGGAGAGAGAACGTCGCGAATGGTGCGCAGAACGAGATCGAGATCGTGATGGATGGCCGTCGGCGCCGACACCTTTTCGGCGCGCCGCTTGATTTGCTCCCACAGCTCGGTCAGGTACTTGAGGTCGGCACGAAATTCCTCTTCCTCGCGCTGCTCCCCTGCGGTCCGCACGATGAAGCCGCCGATGCCGGGCGGGCGAATGGTCTCGAGAACCTGCTTGAGGCGCAGGCGCTCGTCCTCGTTCTCAATCCGCCGCGATACACCGACATGGTTCACGGTGGGCATGTAGACAAGAAAGCGGCCCGGCAGCGTCACGTGGCTCGTAATCCGCGCACCCTTGCCGGCGATCGTGTCCTTGGAGACTTGGACGACGATCTCCTGTCCCTCGCGCAACAAGTCGGAGATCGAAGCCTCGGCGCGCGGCTGTTGCGATACATCGTCGAAGTGGAGATCGTCCGAGTTGTTGTCGTTCTCGTAGTCCTCGATGTCCTCGATGACATCCGAAACGTAGAGGAAGGCGTCGCGCTCCAGCCCGAGGTCGACAAACGCAGATTGCATCCCCGGCAACACCTTCGTCACCCGGCCCTTGTAAATGTTGCCGACGATCGTGCGGTGCCGCGTCCGCTCGACCCAAAGCTCGACGACCTGCCCTTCGTCCAGCACGGCAATCCGCGACTCGTGCTTGGTCGCGTTGATGACAATCTCCCGAGACATGCGACCGTGCATTGTACGCGAGGGTAGCGAAGGGTCATCGTCTCAACCTCATCCGACGTGCATCCCTGCGCTGCAAGATGTTTCCTGCTCAACTGTGACAGACCTTCAGAGCAACGTCTCCGACAGCTCACCCCGATCCGCGAGAATCTCTTCCGCGGCTCGGACGCCGTGGTGCAAAGCTTCCTCGAAGAGGGCGACACCGCTAAGGTCGGTGTGCGCGAAATGGATGCCTTCGAACGGCTTGGCTGCCTCGCGCCGCGCCGGACCCCAGACGAATCCGGGACGCGGGCGAACCATGGCGTGGCCCCATCGCATGATGTCGAGCTTCGTCGCGAGCTCGCGAATGTCGGGGTGCGCCAACCCGAGATCGCTGAGAACCACGTCGGCCCATTCCTCGCGGCCTGTGCTCAGCATGCGCGTTCGTGCCCTGACCGGGTCCGCATCGCAGAAAGCGTAGTAATACGTCAGTACCGTCGGTCCGCGATCGCGATCGAGCTGATGCGTGGCGACGACGTAGCCGAGCGACGGGCTCTCGTAGAACACGTTGTCCCACGCCAGCGGAAACGTCCTCTCACGCAGGCGATCTCGCAGCGCCACGTTCGCGACGAGCCACGATCCGTACGTGAATTCATGTGCCACCGCCGCGCGTTCCGGTGGCAGCGCCGGAATGATCCGCGGCACCAGGAACTGCGGTGCTGCGAAGATGACGTGCCGGGCACGGTACCCCGTGATGCGCCGCCCGTCCGCGCTTGCAGTGATCACTTCGATCGCGTTCTTGGCGGTGACGATTTCGGTTACGGCTGTCGAAACGGCGACGCGCGCGCCAATCCTCTGCAAGAAATGCTCGACGAAGCGGCCGTTGCCTTCGGGCCATGCGATGAGCGGCTCGCTCTCGGCGCTGGCGGCTGGAACGCGCGATGCAAAGTAGAAGAGACCGGCCCATGCGCTGGTCTGCTCTGGATGGCTCCCATAGTCGTCGCGGCAGGCATAGTCGACAAGCCAGCGGAGACGCGGCGATGTAAGCCCGCGACGATCGAGGAGCTCCCGCATGCTGATGCGATCGAGAGCGGTGACCTCGGCGTCATCCGAGCCGCCGGCGACAGGAATCGTGAAAGCTCGGCGGCCGCGGCGATCGCGCCAAGCCACCCATTCGTTGACGATCCCGCGAAATTCAGCGAATTGCCGGAGGTCCTCGCGCGATGCACCCGCGTGCAGGTAAAGGCCTTCGTACCATGTGCCGCGATAGAAAATCCGCTCCTGAGGATCGCGGACGAGCGCCTGTTCCTGGACGATGGGGTCGCCATGTGCGTCGATACCATCGAGGAGACCCATCTCTCCGAGAAGAGCAACGAGCGTACGATTCTCATGCGTCGGCGCCGGAACGTAGTGCGCGCCCCACGGAAATCGCGTCACAGCCGACTCGCCGCTCCGAGCCGTGCCACCGGCTCGTGGCTCGAGCTCGCAAACGAGAAAATCGTCAATGCCCGCGCGCCGCAGCCGCCACGCAGCCGCGAGCCCGGCAACACCGCCGCCGACGATCGCGACGCCGACCTGCTTCCACGCGTCGTCGCTCGGCCGCGGCCGCCAGCCATCACGCAACCGATGACCAATTCCGACCGAAGTCCCGACGATCTCCCCGGGTGGCAGCACGCGCCGCGACGATTCGCGCCGGCACGCTGCGAGCGCCAAAGGTGCTCCGAGGAATGCCGTCAGCACCTCGCGTCTGGTGAAGGTCATGGCGTGATCACTCCCAGGGGCAGCGCTGCTACTGACGGATTGCAGATTAGCGCGATTTCATCTGCCGGCCTGGGACGACGCCGCTCCAGCGCTTCGCAAACACGGTCGCGCCTCTGCTCGCACTCACATCCGAATCGCGTGCCGTTGATAGAAGTTGTAGTCGCCAAGGCGCTGTTCCAGCTTCTCCACGATCTCAGGCGGAAGCGCGCCGCCGGCAGCGGCAGCATTCATTTCTACCTGGCGCGCGCTGCGGGCTCCGGGGATCGTGGCGGACACGGCATCG
>DASQGS010000503.1:0-4245 GCA_035632455.1 Thermoanaerobaculia bacterium
CAGCGTCGTTGGCGCGAGCTGGTCCAGCCGGCGGGCGATGGCGTGCGGCAGGAACGGGAGAATGTCGATGTCCGTGAGGCGATTCTTTCCAGCCGTCGCGGCCGCGAGGACGCTGTCCCAATCGACGGCGAGCTGCGCGAATTGGAGCCGCCGCAGCAGCGCGGCCGTGTCGTCATCAAGCGGGGCGGCTTCGGAAACAGGCGCTTCGATTCTGGCGCGCAGTTCCGCAGCGAGTAGGCGCGCCGCCTCGCCGGGATCCGGCGGACCCTGCTGCTCGCGGAGCGGCAACGCGTAGTACCACAGGCGCCGGATCGCTCGGACCCGCCCATCGGCGAGCAGCTCATGCGCGCCTTCGTCCCGCGTCGGCGCAAGCCATTCGCGGTCCACCGCGCTCGCCATGCGGACCACAGCCTCGCCTGCAACTCCGCGACTGCTGCCGCCGAGATCCAGCGCGACGAGAAACTCGCCCTCGCGAACCCCGCTTTCGCGTCCGAGGATCGCGCCGGTTCCGGTCGCGAGCAGGAGCCGCGGTGATCCGGGCTCGCGGCGTATGGCCACGCGATCGGGATAGCCGGCGAGGATCGCGCGGAGCAACGTCTCTTCGTCGGCCTCGGCGTGGAACTGTTCGCCGAGGACTCGTTGCGCGATGCTGGACAGCTCGCGGATCGTGTGGCGCAGCGACGGCGCACGGGCGGCGTCGAGAAGCGCGAATGCATCGGACCGCCTCGTCGGCGGCTCCGTTTCCCGAACCGTCACTCTCGAGTCCTCGGAAATCGTGGCCGCGATCGCGATCGCGCCGATGGCGCCGCGGGCCGCCAGAATCATGCGCCCCAATCGAGGATGGAGCGGCAGCGCGCGCAGTTGCTCGCCCACGGGCGTCAGGCGAGGGCGCTCATCGTTCGTGATCGCGCCTAGCTGGCGAAGGAGCGCGAGCGCCGCCTCCATCCGCGCATCCGGCGGGCGCTCGAACCACTCGAACCGCCGAGGATCCTCGCCCCAGGCAACCACATCGAGCACCGCCGACGCGAGATCGACACGCCGCACGTCAGGCTCGCGATGAGGACGCAGAATCTCCCGCTCGTCCCAAAGGCGGATGGCGCGACCCGGTCCGGTGCGCCCAGCGCGGCCGGTGCGCTGTTCCGCGGAATCGCGGCCGATCCGCTCGGTCTCGAGCCGGTCGATCCCGCTCGCAGTGTCGTAGCGCAGCACGCGATGCTGGCCGGAATCGATCACCGTCGTCACGCCCTCGACCGTCAGCGACGTCTCGGCGATGTTCGTTGCGAGGATGACCTTGCGAGCACCCGACGGAGCAAGCGCCCTCTCCTGGGCATCCACGTCGAGGGAACCATGCAGCGGCGCCAGAATCACAGAGGTCGGAACGTTGCGCGCCAGCTCATCGCGCGTCCGCTGGATCTCACGCGCTCCCGGCAGGAAGCAAAGGATGTGGCCGTCCGCAACCGGTAGCGCGGCAACGACGGCCTCCGCCATCGAAATGCCCGGACGATAGTCGACAGCGACGGCGTGGCGGCGCGCACCGACCTCGATGACCCGCGCCGCTCGCTCCGGGCGGCCGGCAAAATCGAGAAAGCGCGCCACCTCCGCGGCGTCGAGCGTGGCGGACATGACGACAACCGCGAGATCGCTGCGCGAGATCGCCGCCTCGCGTACGAGGGCGAGGGCAAGGTCGGCGTGGATGCTCCGCTCGTGAAACTCGTCGAGCACAACGACCTCGAAATCGCCGAGCAGCGGATCCCTCTGCAGTCGCGCCGTCAGCACGCCCTCAGTGGCTACGAGTAGCCGCGTGCGCGACGAGAAACGGCGCTCGAATCGAATCTGCCAGCCAATCTCCTCGCCGATGGTCCAGCCGCGCTCCTCCGCGATGCGGCGTGTGAGAGCGCGTGCCGCGACGCGGCGTGGCTGGAGGAGCATCACTCGCCCAAGCTCCGTGAGGGCGGGAGCGACGCGGGTGGTCTTGCCGGCGCCGGGCGGCGCCACGATCACCGCCGCGCGCTCGGCCCGGACCGCCCACACGATGGCCCCGAGGTGGCTGTCGATTGGAAGCGGGTCGTGCACGCCCGGCAGTTTCCGCGAGTAGCTCGGCCATGCGCAAGGCAAACCATGCAAAAAGCGGCGTCCAATGTGCCCTGTCCCGGCTCGGAAATCCCAACGTCGCCAAGACTCAGAAATCCCAATATCGCCAAGGATTTGAATCGGCAATTCCGTCTTTTGGAACGCCTGCCGAAAAGTCCGGCGATTCGCTTGCGATAAGCCATGAAGATTCAATACTATATGGGCCTCTGAGAGGTTGTGTCATCTTGGCAACGGCACTGCAACGATGCCAGATGAATATGAGTGAGGTTCATGCCGGCGAGAAAGATCGCCCATGCGCCCTTCATGCAAGAGGTTGCGGACTCAACATCGAACGATCAGCAGGAATGCTTCAGGGGAAGGAAAGGAGGGGTGACCCGAACCAACGCGAGTCACGCACGAAACGAACAAGCAACACCTGAAAAACACAAATGGAGGAGTTCTTAAATGAACCTATTTAAACGCGTTGCAGTCTTTCTCGGCGTGCTGCTGCTCGTGAGCCTCGCGGCCAGCGCGCAGAACATCACGGCGTCTTTGGCAGGGCATGTGACGAGTGGCGACGGTCAAGGTCTGCCGGGAGCAACGGTGACGATCGCGTCGCCGGCGCTGCAGGGCTCGCGCACGACCACGACGGACGTCAACGGCAACTACAACTTCGGTGCACTCCCGCCCGGCACCTACACGGTGAAGGTATCGCTGGAAGGGATGAAGACGGTCACGAAGACCGTCCCCGTGACCCTCAACGCCTCGGCTCGCGTCGACGCGACGCTGGTTCTCACGGCGATGACCGAAGCCATCACCGTCACGGCGACGGCACCGGCCGTGCTCGAGACCAACGAAGTGCAGACAAACGTCCAGGCCGCCCTGGTCAACAGCCTGCCGATGGGTCGCACGCTCACCGCGACAACCACGCTCTCGCCGGGCGTTACCACCGCGAGCGGATCGTCGACCGCCGGGGGCGGCGCGTCGGCGGGCGCGATTCAGATCTCGGGCGCTCCGGCCTATGACAGCGCCTTCATGGTCAACGGCGTTTCGATCCTCGAGAACCTCCGCGGTCAACCGCATAACCTCTTCATCGAGGACGCGATTCAGGAGACCACGGTTCTGACGGGCGGCATCTCCGCCGAGTTCGGCCGGTTCACCGGCGGCGTGGTCAACGCGATCACGAAGTCGGGCGGCAACGAGTTCAGCGGCTCGGTTCGCGACAGCCTCAGCAATGACGGTTGGGTCGCGCGTGGCACGCTGAACACTTCGCCCATCACGAGCAAAGTCAACTCGACGTACGAGGGAACACTCGGAGGTCGCATCCTTCGCGATCGCCTCTGGTTCTTCGCCGCCGGTCGTTTCGCAAAACTCTCTCTCAACCAGACTCTTGCCGACGCCAACTCGAGCCCGTACACGTTCACCGATAAGAACACTCGGTACGAGGGCAAGCTGACCGGTCAGATCACCGACAAACACAGCATCGTGGCGTCGTACCTCGACATCAAGAATCCCCAGACCAACAACTGCTTCATCAAGTGTCTGGAGTTCTCGAATATCGAACTGTCGCGCGAGCTGCCGAACAACTTCAAGACCATCCACTACAACGGCATTCTCACGAATTCGCTCATCATCGAAGCCAGTTGGTCGAAGAAGTACTTCGCGTTCGTCGGCTCCGGCGGCGATTTCTCCGATTTCGCTCACGGCTCTTACGGCGCTGATTACGCCTCGGGCTCCGGCTACTTCAACGCCCCTGTCATCTGCGGCTTCTGCTCGTCCGAACAGCGAAACAACAAGCTCTACAACGCCAAGGCGACGTACTACCTGGCATCGAAGGGCATGGGAACGCACAGCTTCGTGGTCGGCTACGACCAGTGGGCCGAGCAGCGCATCGCCAACAACTATCAGTCGGGATCCAATTTCGCGGTCTACATCTACAACGATCCGGTCCGCCCGACCTGCATCAACGGCGTGTGCCATCCCAGCATCACCCCCAGCACCGCCCCCGGAAACGGCGACGGCGACCTGATCAAGTGGGCTCCGATCCTCACTCTGACGAAAGGGTCGAACTTCCGCACCGACTCCATTTACGCCAACGACAAGTGGGACCTGAACAGCCACTGGAACTTCAACATCGGGTTCCGCTACGACAAGAACGACGGTGGCGACAGCTCA
>DASQGS010000504.1:0-16912 GCA_035632455.1 Thermoanaerobaculia bacterium
GCCTCGATCTCCACGTTGCGCGGGGCGAGTGTTTCGGTCACCTCGGACCGAACGGGGCCGGGAAGACGACGACCATCGAGATCCTCGAAGGTCTGACCCCCGCCGACGCCGGCGAGGTGCGCGTGCTCGGCCGGAGCTGGAACGGTGACGAGCACGAGCTGCGCGAGCGCATCGGCATCTCGCTCCAGGAAACGCAATTCACCGAGAAGATCACCGTGCTGGAGATCCTGCGCCTGTTCCGATCGTTCTATCGCAGCGGCCGCGATCCCGAGGAGCTCCTGCGCGAGCTGTCGATGGACGAGAAGCTCAACGCCCGCATCGGCAAGCTCTCCGGCGGCCAGAGGCAGCGGCTGGCCGTGGCCTGTGCGCTGATCGGCGATCCGGAGATCCTCTTCCTCGACGAGCCGACCACGGGGCTCGATCCACAGAGCCGCCTGCAGCTCTGGGAAGTGGTGTCGCGCTTCCGCGCGAAGGGCGGCACGGTGCTGCTCACGACGCACTACATGGACGAAGCGGAGCGACTGTGCGATCGCATCGGCATCGTCGATCATGGAAAGCTGATCGCGCTCGGCACGCCGCGCGAGCTGATCGCCACCCTCGAGGCGTCCAACGTGGTGGAGTTCACGAGCGATCCGCCGATTCCGATGGAGCGCATCCGCGCGCTGCAGGGCGTCCACGCCTGCAACCGGCGCGGCAACGGCTGGCTCCTGACCGTCGACTCGCTCGCCGAGGCCGTCCCGCGGCTCATGAGCACGATCGACAGCGAAGGCGCCCGGCTGGTCACGCTGTCGACTCATGCGGCGACCCTCGAGGACCTTTTCGTTTCGCTGACCGGAAGGGAGCTTCGCGATGTCTGAAGTGCGGCCGGCGCTGGTCGAGCTGACGATCGTGCGGACCAAAGAGTTCATCCGCGAGACCGAGGCGGTCTTCTGGGTGTTCGCCTTTCCCTTGGCCCTCGCAGTGGCCCTCGGATTTGCATTTCGCGAAAAGGCGCCCGATCGCGTTCCGATCGGGATTGAAGCCGGGCCGCACGCGCAGGAGCGTCTGGCGGCGTTGCAGAAATCGCCGGCGCTCTTGCCGCGCATTCTGCCTCCCGACCAGGCACGCTTGTCGCTCAGCCGGGGAAAGATCTCCCTGCTGGTCGAAGAGCGCGCCGAGGTCGTCTTCCGCTTCGATCCATCGCGTCCCGACTCCCGCGCCGCGCGAATGGAGGCCGACGACGCCATCCAACGCGCCGCTGGACGCGGCGACCCCCTTGCCGTGCGCGATGAGAAGGTCTCCGAGATCGGCTCGCGCTACATCGACTTCCTGATCCCCGGGCTTCTCGGCATGAATCTGATGGGCACCGGCATGTGGGGAATGGGCTTCTCCATTGTGAACGCGCGAATGCGGAAGCTGCTCAAGCGGCTTGTGGCCACGCCGATGCGGAAGAGCGAGTACCTGATTTCCCAGTTCCTCTCGCGCCTGGTGTTTCTCGTGCTCGAGGTCACCATTCTCCTCGGCTTCGCGCGCCTGGCGTTCGGCGTCCGCGTCAACGGGTCATTTGTCCTGCTCGGTGTCGTTTGTCTGCTTGGCGGCTCGGCCTTCGCGGGTCTGGGACTGCTGACTGCATCCCGAGCCAGGACGATCGAGGCTGCCAGCGGGATCATGAATCTGGTGATGATCCCGATGTGGCTCTGCTCGGGCGTCTTCTTCTCGTATGAGCGATTCCCCGAGAGGGTCAAGCCGCTGATCCGGCTGCTGCCGCTGACGGCGCTCAACGACGCGCTCCGCGGCGTGATGGGCGACGCGCTGACGTTGTCCCAGATCGCATCGCAGCTCATCGTACTGACGCTTTGGTCCGCGGTGTCGTTCGTGATTGCGCTGCGGATTTTTCGCTGGCAGTAGCTGAGCTCGCGACGAGCGCAGCCGGAGATCGCGGTCAGTCCCGCTTCATCGCGGTCAGTGGCAGGGCTTCGTCTTCGTTTCCGTTCGTGACGAGCGCTCGATCGTGGAAGGCGCAGATGACGTCGCGCACCTGTTCCGGCTCATCGACGAGATGGATGCTGTCGATGTCCTCCCCGGTGATGTTGCCCGCGCCCAGCACCGTGGTGCGCAGCCACTGAATCATTCCGCTCCAGTAGTCGCTGCCGTACAGAACAACCGGAAAGTCGGAGATTTTCTTGGTCTGGATCAGAGTGAGCGCGCCCATCAGCTCGTCGAGCGTGCCGAAGCCGCCCGGAAATGTGATGAAGCCCTCGGAGTACTTGATGAACATAGTCTTGCGCACGAAGAAGTAGCGGAAGGTCATGGAGCGATCGACGTAGTGGTTGACGTGCTGCTCGAACGGGAGCTCGATGTTGCAGCCGATCGAGAGCGCGCCGGCGCGCCGCGCGCCGAGGTTCGCCGCCTCCATGATGCCCGGCCCGCCCCCGGTGATGATGGCGAAGCCCGACTTGCCGAGGAGCTCGGCCGTGCGCGCGGCGGCGTCGAAGTAACGGTCCAAAGGCTTCGTGCGCGCGGAGCCGAAGATGGAGACGGCCGGATAGACGTCAGCGAGATGATCGAAGCCGGCCACGAATTCGCTTGTGATCCTCAAGACCCGCCACGAGTCGCTCTGCAGCGTCTCCCTCCGGCTCGGGTTATTGAGGAGCTTCCTGTCCTCGAGGGCCTCCCGCGGTTTCGGCGGAATGTGGAGAACGCCATCCTGCTGGTTCGTGTCCATCGGCGACATTGTAGCGATTGGGTGGTGGTCCGGCCTGATTGGTGCCGGTTTGCCAATTTCAGGCAAGAAAGCGGTATCGTACTGATCCATCTGACATGAGCAAGTTCGACACCCTTCCCGCCGAGGTGCGGGAGAAGGCGCTGAGCGACGTCTTCTGCATACGCTGTCAGAAATCGTTCCGCCTGGAGACCTTTACAGAGCGCGAGTTCCGCGGGATGCTGATCCTCGAAGGGAAGTGTACGGTGTGCGGAGAAGCGGCGGCAAAGCCGGTCAGTCTGGGCGAGCACGGGTAGACACTACTCGCTCCACGAGCGGCGATGGTGGCGGAGCCTACGGCAACGAGCGCCGGCGCCCGTGGCGCCCCCGGAAGAGGCGCGGGCCGCGCGTGGTTCAGGACGGCGAGGGATTGCGATGAACTTCGAGACCTACCAGAGAATCAACGACGAGAAGCGCAACTTCCGGGAGCTGGACGATGCCAGCGTCGTCTCGAACTATCGCAACCAGGGCTGCGGCGACGGCTATCGGATCTTCCTCAGAGTGGAAGGCGATCGGATCGAGGACGCCTCCTACACCACCACCGGCTGCGGCTTCGGTCTCGCAGCGCTGGCTCTCGTCACCGAGGTTGCGAAAGGCAAGACCATCTCCGAAGCGTGGCGCATCACCACGGACGACATCGAAGCCGGACTCGACGGCTTCCCTCCCCGCCGCAAAAACTACCCGGTCTCCGCGCTCGAAGCGTTCCAGCAGGCATTGCGTGATTACGAGAGCGGGAAGGGCACGTTGATCGAGGTGAGGGCCGAGACCCGCGAACGCGCTCTGGCAAAGCTGCGCGACGGCGGCAACTGGGTCGGCGAGAACGTCGGCGCCGTGAACCTCGACGGCCTGAACCTCGACGGCATCGATGCGCGCGGCGCGAACCTCGCGCGTGCCTCGCTGTGCGGCACGTCGCTCGTCGGCGCGAACCTCGACTCCGCGAATCTCCACGGCGCGTTCCTCAACGACGCCGATCTCACTCGGGCCAACCTCACGGCCGCCGATCTCCGCTGGTGCAAGCTTTCCGGCGCGAAGTTGGAGGGAGTCGTCGTGACCGGCGCTCTCTTCGACGCAGGAACGCGCCTCGATCCCGAGCACCTCGATCTGCTGGATCACATGCGGCCGGCGGGCAAGGACGTGTTCGTCAGGAATTGAGGCCGGCCTATTCCTTGCGCCCTTGCTCCCAATCCTTGATTGCCTTGCCGGGAGAGCGGTCCTCGAGCCGTGGCCGTTCCAGGACCGTAGCCAGCAGGTCGCCGGCACCCCAGGCGAGAAACGTCGTCGCGGCGATGGTGAAGAGCTGGCTGAGCGTCTGCAGCCCGAGGAGCAGAAAGATCGTGACCGGGACGAACACGCCCATGACGATGATCCCGATGATGAAGCGCTTTCCGGACACGCCGCTATTCAATCACAGTCGGAGGATCGCCGCGACGACCGTACCGAGTGCGCCGGCATCCGGGATTGTTCGCGTCAGCCCGCTCCACGTAGAATCGCGGGCACATGTCCGCAACGAGAACCGCGTTGTTCCTCGGTATCGGTCTGAGCACGCTCGCCGCCTTCACCGGCGCCGCGCAGACTCCTTCCTGCGATGACCATTCCGTTCTCGACACGCCGCCGGTGATCTGCGATCAAATCGATGCGGAGACCGTTCCTCATGCGGCGCGTTACGCCGAGATGGCGGAGAAGCACAAGCTGTCCGGACTCGCGAGCTCTTACTCGCGCAGCCTGGACGGCACGCTCACGGCGAACGGCGAGATCTATCGCCACGAGGAGATGACCGCCGCGCACCTGACGCTGCCACTCGGCTGCTGGGCCGATGTCACGTCGCGAGCGACGGGGCGAACGGTCCGCGTGCGGGTCAACGATCGCGGGCCGTACGTCCGCAAGTTTGTCCTCGACCTCTCCCGATCCGCGGCTCATGCCATCGGCGTCGACGTCGCAGATGACCGTCACGTCGAGATTCGCGTGATCGCGATGCCTGGGGAGGAGCCGCCGGTGGAGGATGGCGTGAGCGGTCAGGCGAGCAGATAGGGCAAGACTTCCCCTCTCCCCGTCCGAGCTCGTGCCCACGAAGCCCAAATCGTTGTTCGGGGAGAGGGCAGGGTGAGGGGCACCACCCTGCGGCAGAATGCGAGTTGTCGACCCGCAATTCTGCCGCTGATTTCCCCTCACCCCGACCCTCTCCCCGAACGTCGATTCCTATGCTTGGTCAGAGCCCGGGCGGGGAGAGGGCGCTCGCGTTTATCGGCACGATCACAAGCTCACCTTCCCTCGCGACGTCGCTTGGAATCGCATCGCTTGCGGCGCAGATGAGCGCGTTCGCGAGATCGAGCCTCGCCGGGATCTCCACGCCGTGGGCGACGATGCACGATTCGAGTCGCGCGCCGCGGCCGACGCGGCAGCCATCCCAGATCGCGCTGTCGCGGACGATCGCCGCCGGCTCGATCCTACTCATCATGCCGACCGATGATTTCTCGAGTTTTCCGTTGATTCTTGCGGTCTCGTGAATCAGAGAGTCGCCGGCCACTTGCGAGCCGGCGGCATGAGGAATCTCTCCACGTATCGTCGCCGCCAGCAGCGCCCGAGCCGCCTCGGCGTAGCGCGCCGGCGTGCCGATGTCGAACCAGAGTCCATCGTCGTCGACCACGCCGGCCACGCGCTCGCGCTTGCCGGCGATCGCCGGCTCGTAGGCATCGCTGATGATTCCGGAGACGTCGCGGTCGGGAAGGCAGCCGAAGATGCGCGAGCTGATCAGGTGCGACCCGGAGAACATCAGCGCCTCGCCGCTTCCCTTGCCGAAGCCGGTAATCCGGCCGTTGTCGAGATAGACGGCAGTGAAGCGGTCGTGCTGCGGCGGATGCCGTAGCGTGAGCGCCGCTAGCGCTTCGTGCGCTCGCCGTGTCCGCGCCAGCGCCTGGAACGGCGGGAACTGAATCGTATCGCCATTGACGAGATAGAAATCCGCGTCTCTCTCGAGCAACGCCCGCACCTTCCGCACGCCGCCGCCGGTTCCGAGGATCTCCGGCTCGAACGAGAACGCAAACCGCGCGATCCCGCCGAATCGCGCCCGCAGATAACGCTCGATCGGCTCCGGCAGATGATGCAAGTTGACCACGAAGTCGTTGATGCCGGCGTGGAGAAAGGCCTCGACGGTCCATCCGATGAGCGGCCTGTTGCAGAGCGGCATCATCGGCTTCGGCAACGAGTACGTGAGGGGCCGCAGGCGGGTGCCGTAGCCTGCGGCGAGGATCATCCCCTTCATCCGGCTGCGCTCGGGTAGTCCTGCGGATTGAAGATCATGTTCTCGGGAAGATCGGGACGGGTGCGGCGATGGACGCGGTAGAGGTCGGCGTAGGTCTGGCGGATGGCTTGGTCCATGCTCATGCCGAGCTCGGCCGCGAGCGTGCGGATCATCTCGAGCGGCCCCTCGATCTCGAAGTACTCGCCGATCGGCGTGCGGTCGAGAACCACCTCGACCTCGCGGACGCGCCAGACCTCGCGGAACTTCTGATAGCGAAAAATCGGCTTGAACCCGAGCGAATCGAATAGCTTGATGGCCAGCTCGAAACTCTCCACACCCGTCTGTACTTCTTCGCGCGACTTGACCCCGCCCTCGATCGACATCGGACCCTTGTACGTGGCCAGCGAGTACTTGCCGAACTTGCGGACGCGCAGCAGCGCGCCCTTCGTGCGGAGCTCGCCTCGGCGGTCGAGCACGATGTTGTCCTCGAATGTCTCGGCGTAAAGCCGCTGCCCGCCGGCGGCCTGGATCTTCCGGATCAGTTCATTGCGATCGCGCAGCGGGAACTTGACCTCAATCTCCAGTGCCATCGACCGCCTTTCGCAGAACCTCCACGCCAGGCAGCTTCGCGCCCGAGATGAACTCCAGCGATGCGCCGCCGCCGGTGGAGATGTGGCTGATGCGGGCGGCGAATCCCGAGGACTTCACGGCCTCGACCGATTCTCCTCCGCCGACCACGCTCACCGCGCCCGCGTTTGCGACGGCCTCGGCCATGGCCATCGTTCCCTTCGCGAACTCGGCGTGCTCAAAAACGCCCATCGGACCGTTCCAGAAGATCATCCTGGCTCCGCCGAGCGCGGCGCGATATCGATCGACGGTCTTCGGACCGATATCGAATGCCTTCTGCCCGGCGCTCAAGCCCGCGGCGACGTCGACGACTTCGATGGTGGTCGGAGCGTCGAGGGAATCAGCGACGACGAGATCGATCGGGAGCAACAGCTCGGCCCGCGCCTTGCCGCCGAGGATGCGCTGGGCCACGCCGATCGAATCGGCGTCGACGAGCGAGCCGCCCATCGGTACGCCTTTCGCCGCCAGGAACGTGTTCGCGATGCCGCCACCGATCAGCACGCTGTCGGCGAGCGTGACCAGCGCCTCGAGCGGCTCGATCTTGCCGGCGATCTTCGCGCCGCCCAGGAGCGCCACAAACGGACGCTGCGAGACGTTCGTGACCTTCTGCAGGAACTCGATCTCCCTCGCCAGCAGCAACCCGCCGGCCGTTCGCTCCGGCGGAAACAGCCGCGGCAACGCCTCGATCGAAGCGTGGGCGCGATGCGATGCGCCGAAGGCATCGTTGACATAGAGATCGGCGAGCCGGCGGAGCTGGCCCGCGAATGCGCCGTCGTTCTTCTCCTCTTCCGGATGAAAGCGAAGGTTTTCGAGCAGGAGGAGTTGTCCCGGCGCGAGCTTCGCTGCGGCCGTCTCGGCGTCCGGGCCGGTGCAATCGTCAGCCCACGCCACCGCGGTACCGAGGATCGCGGCGAGCTTCTCGCGAACGGGGCGCAGCGAGTACTTCTCGTTGCGCTGTCCCTTCGGCCGCCCGAGGTGGCTGGCGATCACAACTGATGCGCCGCGATCGCGAAGGATCTTCAGCGACGGCAGCGTCTCATCGATGCGGGTCGTGTCCGTGATACGGCCGCCCTCGAGCGGCACGTTGTAGTCGACGCGATAGAACACGCGCCTGTTGGCCAGGTCGAGCTGGTCGATGGTTCTTATGTCGGTCATGATGGTCATTCCACGTCATCCTGAGCCGCGCAGACGGCGAAGGATCTCCTTGGCAGGATCGCGGCCCTCGCAAGGAGATCCTTCGGCGCGCTTCACCCCTCAGGGGTTCCGCCGCCTCAGGATGACGTAATCATTTCGCCGCCGTCAGTGCCGTCTTCCTCACCTTCGCCATGTACGCGATCAGGTCGAGGATCCGATTCGAATAACCCCACTCGTTGTCGTACCACGAGAGGATCTTGTGCAGATGCGGGTCGACCGACCGCGTGTACGACGTATCGACGATCGACGAGAAGGGGTTGTTGTTGAAGTCGATCGAGACCAGTTGCTCATCCGAATACGTCAGGATGCCTTGAAGCTCGCCGTGTGCGGCGTCGCGGATGGCCTGGTTGATCTCCTTCACGCCGGCCGGCTTCTCGGTATTGAACGTCAGGTCGACCAGCGACACGTTGGATGTCGGCACGCGCACAGCGATGCCGTCGAACTTGCCCTTCAGATCCGGGAGGACGAGGCCGACAGCCTGCGCGGCTCCGGTCGTGGTCGGGATCATCGACAGCGCGGCGGCACGCCCGCGGCGCAGGTCCTTGTGCGGCAGGTCGAGGATCATCTGATCGTTCGTGTACGAGTGGATCGTGGTCATGATGCCGCGGGTGATGCGGAACTTCTCGTGCAACACTTTCGCCACTGGTGCGAGACAGTTCGTTGTGCACGACGCGTTCGAGATCACCTTATGTTTGCCAGGCTCGAAGTCCTTCTCGTTCACTCCCATACAGACGGTGAGGTCCGCATCCTTCGACGGCGCCGAGATGATCACGTGCTCGACCGAATTCCTGAGATGCGCCGAAGCCTTCTCCTTCGACGTGAAGTGGCCTGTCGATTCGACCACGATCTCCGCGCCGAGATCGCTCCAGGGAATTGCGGCCGGGTCTTTCGAGGCGAAGACGCGCAGCTCGCGGCCGTCGATCGTCAACGCGTTCTGGGTGGACTCGATCTTGTTCGGCAGAACTCCGTGAACCGAGTCGTACTTCAGCAGATATGCCAGCGTCGCGGCGTCGGTGATGTCATTCACCGCCACGAATTCGATGTCGAAATTGCCGGCAAGCGCCGCCCGGACGACGTTGCGCCCGATGCGGCCGAAACCATTGATACCAACCTTGACCATGACAAAAGCCTCCTGCCGCATGCGCGCATGCGGCGCGCTGGGCAGGCGTAGTATAACGGCCGCGCGGCGGTGGAAGGTCCGTCGCGACACCTCATCCCTGTCACGTGCGTCGCGGACGCGAAGAGTGGAGCCGACATTCCATGAGTGATGACAATCACGGCGTGCAGCCGATCATCTGGCGCGATCAGACGCTGCATCTGCTGGATCAGCGCCGGCTGCCGCGCGAGGTAGTCTGGGTCGAATGCCGCCACGCCGCTGCGGTGTTCGAGGCCATTCGCTCGATGATCGTCCGCGGCGCACCGGCGATCGGCCTGTGCGCCGCGTTCGGGCTGGCGATGGAAGCGAGCGCGACACCGGAAGGTCCCGTCGATGCTCTCGCCCAGCGGCTTCGCGCCGCAGCCACGCATTTGCGGATGTCGCGACCGACGGCGATCAACCTCGGATGGGCGATCGATCGGATGCTGGCGCGTCTTGTGGTGCTCACCGGCGAGCCGCAGGCTTCGTCGCAATCGACCGCGCGCTCGCTCGTCGCCGAGGCCGAGGCCATCTTCCGCGAGGACGTCGAGGCCAACCGCCGCCTCGGAGCATTCGGCGCGCAGTTGCTCGGCGAGCGTTCCACCATCCTCACGCACTGCAACGCCGGAGCTCTCGCCACCGCCGGCTACGGCACAGCCCTTGGCGTCGTCCGCGCAGCGCGCGACGCCGGCAAGCGCATCGCCGTCTTTGCGGACGAGACACGCCCGTATCTGCAAGGCGCGCGTCTTACGGCATGGGAGCTCCAGCAAGACGGCATCGACGTCACTCTGATCACCGACAACATGGCCGGTCACTTTTTCCAACTCGGAACTTTTGACGCCGCAATTGTCGGCGCGGACCGCATCGCCGCAAACGGCGACACCGCGAACAAGATCGGCACCTACACCGTCGCCGTCCTGGCGCACGCCCACGGCGTACCGTTCTACGTCGCCGCGCCTGTCTCGACGATCGACATCCGCTGTGCGACCGGCGCGGAGATCCCCATCGAAGAGCGCGCCGGCGATGAGGTCGTCGAGGCCCTCGGCTGGGATCGCGAGGGTCAGCCCCACCGAGTTCGGATCGCGCCTGAAGGCATCGCCGTGCGCCACCCGGCGTTCGATGTCACGCCGGCCGGCCTGATCTCCGCGATCATCACAGACCGCGGAGTGCTGCGACCGCCGTTTGGGGAAGCGATCAAAGACGCACTCGGCCGCGGACGATAAGAGAACCACCACGTGCAGGCGATCTTGATCGGGCCAGGAAACAGGACTAGCATCGAGCTCGTTCTGGAAACGGAGGATGTCATGACCACTGCTCAGTTTGAAGCGCTCTGCCGTGAGCAGGAGGCGTTCGACGTTCATCTCGACGACATGATGAAGACGCATTCTGGAGAGTTCGTCCTCTTCAAGGACGGAGAGCCCGTTGCCTTCTTCCGGTCCTACGAGGAGGCGTATGGAAGCGGAATCACTCGCTTTGGTCTTGACCAGACATTCCTGGTCTCTGAGGTCAAGCGCCGAGAGCCGCAAACAACGAGCTGGGAGCTCGGGGCGATCTAACCTCTACGCGAACGCATGACGAAGCACAGCGATCGCAGCAGACGCCAAGAACCGGAGCACAAAAAGAAGCTCGCAAAACAACGACCCGAAGATCGCAGCGGTTCGCCAAGACTGTCCACAGAGCTTCTTTGGACCTACGGTCCGGGGATCCTCTATCGATGTGGCCCTCTTCTTCTTGGTCGTTGGCTCGTACCCCAGGTTATAGCGGACGCTCTGGTTGAGGCTCGACGACCCGTGCCAGCCAGCGTGATCGGCGCCTTGCTTCTCGACACCGGAGCAACGAACACTTGCATCTCAAACAGGGCAGCCAACGATTTGGGCCTGATTCCAACAAGAGTACAAGATGGATTTGGTGCCGGTGGCCGTCACCGAAACCCTGTTTATCTGGCGCGCCTGGAAATGACAATCGCAGACGAAAAGGCTCAGCAGACATTTGGTTGGGAGCAGGAAGTTCAGGGAATCCCGGATCTAGAAAAGCACGCTCCAGGCGTTGCGATGCTCGGAGAAGAAAGAGCGGTAGTCGGCTTACTAGGCCGCGATATCCTCCGCCACGCTCGATTCCTCTACGATGGCCCAGCCGGGAGCCTGAGCTTCACTTTTGAAGTGGCCTCGCTGCAACATGCACCTTCCAGGTTATGAGGGTCAGTTCGCTGGCTCGCTTGCCATCCACGTCCGCTGGCGACCGGCGCAGAATCTAGATTGAGGTGCGCCTTTGACTCGACAGGCGCATAATGGGACATCCCTTCCACGAGTCCGCACCGCCATAAGGAGGCCGGCATGTCCACAAACTTGCTGTCAAGCATCCAGCACATCGTGGTCCTCATGTTAGAGAACCGGTCCTTCGACCATATGCTCGGGTTTCTCTACACAGACCAGGGAAACAAGTCGCCGAGCGGACAGCCCTTCGAGGGGCTGACCGGCAACGAATCCAATCCCGATTCCAAAGGCAGGCCGGTGAAGGTCTTCAAGATCAAGCCGGCGGACAAGAGCGCCTACTTCATGCCAGGGTCTGATCCCGGCGAGGGCTACGCGGCGACAAACTCGCAGCTCTTCGGCAACGTAACGGCGCCGGTGCCGCCGGCAGCGACGAACAAAGGCTTCGTCACCGACTTCACATACACGCTGGGCTGGGAGACGAAGAAGCCAGGGTGGTCGGTGCTTCCAGGCACCGTTCCTAACAACATCATGGGGATCTTCACGCCGGAGATGTTGCCTGTTCTTTCGGCGCTTGCTCGCGGCTTTGCCGTGTGCGACCACTGGTACTGTTCCGCGCCGACCGAGACCATGCCCAATCGCGCGTTTGCTTGTGCGGCCACAAGCCAGGGACAGATGGACGACAAGACCAAATCCTTTACCTGCCCGAGCATTTTCGGCCTTCTCAGCACACACAATGTGAGCTGGTCGATCTACGGCTACGACTCCCCACCCCTCACGCGCCACAATTTCCCGGACACGACCGCTGCCCCGGATTCTCATTTCGGCCTTTTCAAGGACTTCACGGCCGCCGCGGCCAATGGAACGCTTCCGGCCTTTACGTTTCTCGAACCGAGCTGGGGCTCGACCGGAAACAGCCAGCATCCCAACAACGATGTCGCTCCGGGCGAGCAGCTCATCCACGATACCTACAACGCCGTGCGCAAGGGCAAGGCATGGAATGAGACACTCCTGATCATCACCTACGACGAGCACGGCGGTTGCTACGACCACGTTTCTCCTCCCTCGGGGGCCGTACCGCCGGACAACTCGGTCGGCGAATTCGGATTCGACTTCAAGCGGTTCGGCGTTCGCGTGCCGGCGGTCCTCATCTCACCGCTCATTGCAGCCGGCAGCGTCTTTCGTGTTCCGGCCAATGGCACTCCGCTGGATCACACATCGATCCTGAAGACGGTGGAGAAGCGCTGGGGTCTGCCAGCGCTGACAGCACGCGACGCGGCAGCTCCCGACTTGGGTGCGGTGTTCACACTGGCCAAGCCGCGAACGGACGACCCGTTGAAAGGAGTGACCCTTCCGAAGGCGAGTGGCAAGGACCCGGCCAAGGGTCAGCCCTCGCACCTGCAGAAGATACACGCCGAACTGGTCTCACAATTGCCGGTCAAAGACAAACAGGGCGGCACGCATCACGAGATGCCGAAGCTGCGCACCGGAGCCGACTACCAGCGCTACATCAGGACCCGCATCGCGGCATGGAAGGCAGGGCGCGACGGAGCCAAGAGCGCAGCGGGGAAGGGCGGCGCGAGAGCGACGCCCGGGAAGAAGTGATCTTCCTTGAAATAATTTGCTCCTCCTCGCCGCTTTCCGTACACTTGCCGGCCCAGTCTCTGAGGCTGGGACCGATTCTTTCGACAATCTGCCAGCTCCTTGGGCCCCTCATGAGACGGGGCTCCGCTAGGCCAGAAGGAGGTTTTATGAGGACTTACGAAGTCCTGTTCATCCTTTCTCCGCAAGTGGCGGAGGAAGAAGCCACGACCCTCGTCACCGATTTCAAGGGCGTCGCCGAGAAGACCGGCGCCCACCTCAAGAGCGAGGAGACCTGGGGACGACGGCGTCTCGCCTATCCCATCCACAAGTTCAACGAAGGGACCTACCACCTCTTCGTCCTCGAGAGCGACAACTCGCTGAGCGAGCTCGATCGCCGGATGAGGAACTCGGACCGCATCCTGCGCCACATGATCACGCGCACGGATCTCGATCAGAAGCGTGCCGACAAGCTCGCCAAGCGCAATCCGAAGAAAGAGCGCGTCCGTCCCGTGCCGCAGTTCAGCGCACCGGCGCCCGACGCTCCGGCACCGGCACCGGTGGCGCCGCCTGCACCTGCGCCTCCGGCGGAAGTTGCCCCCGCGGCGCCCGCAGCGGGCACGGTCACAGCCGAGTAAGCCGAGTAAAGGAGAACGACGATCATGGCTACCCAACCGAGAAGATCATCCCCCTCGGGCTCTGGCCCATCCGGTCCCGGCGGACAGCAAGGCGGCAAGAAGAAGTTCTTCTATCGCCGCAAGCGCGTCTGCAAGTTCTGCGTGGAGAAGCTCGAGTACATCGACTACAAAGACGTGAAGATGCTGCAGCAGTTCATCCCGGAGCGCGGGAAGATTCTGCCGCGCCGCATCTCCGGCACCTGCGCGCTGCACCAGCGCAAGCTGCAGAACGCGATCAAGCGGGCCCGCACCGTGGCCCTCCTACCGTTCGCTACCGACTAGGCCTGAAGGATCGATGACCGACACGCCCATCCAGTCCGAGCCCGTGATGGTGCCGGACGGCCGCTCGTCGGGCCGCTTCGCCCGGAGTGTGGCCGCACATGCCGCGCTGGCGGCGTTGATGGTCATCTCCCCCCTGGTCGTGTTTCTTCCGGCCGCGTTGATGCACTGCGGTCTCAAGAACGGCAGGCGCGCGGCGTGGCTGGCGCTGACCATCGCCGTTGCCCTGGCCGGCCTGATGGCGTGGCTTTCGTCGCGGGCGCCGGGCGCGAGCGAGATCGAGATGAAGATGAGCTTCGCCTTCATTGCCGGGCTCGTCTTAGCGGTCGGAGTTCCTTCGCTGCTCCTGCTGCCGATGGTGGAGCGTGGCGAGAGCATGGGCCGCGTGCTGATGCTGGCGCTGCTGCTCGCGATCGGCGGGCTGGCCATCACCGAGGGCGGCATGCGCGCCATCGCCGGCTTCTCGCCATACCAGGACCAGCTCGCGCGCGGACGGGTGACCGCGAGTCACTTCGTCGACTTCTATGCCAAGAACGGGATGCAGAGCGACGCCATCAGCGTCTTCCGCAAGTGGATGGACATCGGTCTGTCCTGCCTGCCCGGATTCTTCCTGATCGACATCGCGGTGATGTACGTGCTGAGCCTGGTGATGCTCGGACGCCTCCGCGCCTGGCGCGCTTTCATCGCCAGCCGGCGCGGAGTCGCCGCCGAGCCGCAACGCGCCGGTCCGTACTTGTTTCGAAACTTCGCGCTTCCGGAGTGGCTGTTGTTCGGCTTCGTGCTCGGCGGTCTGTCGCCACTGTTGTCCGGGCTGGCGCAGACCATCGGAGCGAACGTGCTGGCCGTGGTCGCCTTTCTCTATCTGCTTCAGGGGCTGGCGATCTTCCGGGCCATGCTGGCGGCCACCGGTGCCGGCGCCCTCGGCGTGGCGATCGCGTACGCGATGCTGGCCGTGCTGACGCTCACGGGCATCGCGCCATTGCTGCTGTCGATCGCCGGACTGTTCGACTCATTTTTTGACTTCCGACATTTCAACCGAAAGGACGATTCCCATGAAGGTCATACTGATTGACGAGATCCGAGGCCTTGGCGGCCGCGGCGACGTCGTGACCGTGAAGGAAGGCTACGCCCGGAACTTCCTGCTGCCGAAGAACCTCGCCCGCGAGGCGACACCGGGCAACCTCAAATCGATCGAGCACGAGCGCAAGAAGTGGGCTCTGCTCGCCAACCAGGAGCAGGAAGTGGCGCGCAAGGCTGCCGAGAGCGTGCAGGGGACGAAGGTCGTCGTCCGCAAGCGCGTCGGCGAGCATGGACACCTCTTCGGCTCCGTCACCGCGAACGAGATCGCCGATGCCCTCGTCGCGAAAGGCGTCGAAATCGACAAGCGCCGCATCGAGCTGGGCCATCCCATCAAGACCATCGGCGTACACGACATCGACGTCCGTCTGCATAAGGACGTTTTCGCGCACATCCAGGTCGAAGTCCTGCCCCTCGGCGAAGAGAGGTTCGAGGAAAAGCCTGTGGAGAAGCCAGTGGAGAAGCCGGCCGAGAAGGCCGCTCCGTAGAGTCCAGCCGCGCTGGGCCGCCAACAAGGGGCAGCCGCAAGGCTGCCTCTTGCATTGTGGCCAAACTTTCCAAGTTCGGCAGACTCTCGGCAGACTCTATGGCACCGACCGCAGGCCGAGAGCCATGTTTGGATGTTCTTCGCCGAGATCCTGCCAAGCGTCATGGCCGAGCTTTACGAAGCTCGGCCACTATTCTTGACGAATCCGCGCAATCCCTGTATTCGTTCCAACGAAATGGAAGCTCACGAAGCCGAGCAGATCGTGGCCCGCGAGCTGTCGCCATCAGAGCGATTGCTTTGGTCAGGGCGGCCCCCGGACGGGCTGATGCTTCGTCCATCGGATGCCCTGTCCATTCCTTTGAGCCTGTTCTGGTGCGGCTTCATCATCTTCTGGGAATACAAGGTGTTCGCTGCTGACGACGAGGTCTCGTGGTCCTCTGTGCTGTGGGGCGTGCCCTTCGTCCTGGCAGGACTCTACAGCTTGGTGGGACGGTTCTTTACAGACGCCCTGCTTCGCGCCAACACCGTCTGCGCGATCACAAACGAGCGCGTCATCATTTGTCTCCGGATTGCTCACGCGCTCGGTCAAGAGCCTGAATCTCCGCACGCTTTCCTCGATCTCGCTGGAAGAGCGCCGCGATGGCAGTGGCACGATAATCCTCGGCCTTGGCCGAAAGAGCAAATGGCAAGACGACTCCGCGTCGTCCGAGAGCCGCGCGAATGCTCCGCCGGCGCTCGAGCGCATTCCGCAGGCCCGCGGCGTCTACGAATTGATTCGCGGCGCGCAACAACGCATGGCCTGACTGCGGCGGTAATGGGAGGAGCAGTATGCGAGTCGGCATTCTCGGTTCTGGGTTGATGGGCGGGAAGCTCGGAACGATCTTTGCGAATGCCGGACATGAAGTGGTATTCAGCTATGCGCGAAGCAGCGACAAACTAAACTAAACATGTCTGAGCTCGCCAAATGGGACAGTTTCTACGTGATCGTCGGGTCGGCCGCCGGCGCCCTGATCGGATTGCAGTTCGTCGTCATCACGCTTATCGCCGAGAGACCGCCGGTAGGTGCGGCGGAGGCCGGCGCCGCGTTTGCGAGCCCGACGATCGTTCACTTCGGCGCCGCATTGTTCTTGTCAGCGCTTCTACACGCTCCATGGCAAACGATCACCATCGCCGCAGCCGTGTGGGGTCTGTTGGGCCTCAGCGGAGGAGTGTACACGGTGATCGTAGCCCGGCGCATGCGGAAACAAGCCGCATACAAACCGGAATTCGAGGATTGGTTGTTTCATGTAGCGCTGCCTTTCGCCGCCTACGCAGTACTCGCGCTGTCGTCATTAGCATCTCCCTCGTACACGCGCGAGGCCCTGTTTTTCGTTGGAGGCGCGGTACTCCTGCTGCTGTTCATCGGCATCCACAATACCTGGGACAGCGTCAGCTACCATGTGCTCGTTAGCGCTCCGGATACTGATCGACGTCGAGACGAGACCAAGTAGTTCATCCTCGGCCCTCGAAGTGTTGCAGGAAGCGGCGGAAAATGCCCGGAGACCGAAGCTGTAGTATCGCAGTTGATGTCGGTCTTGCAGCCGCGGAGAACCATCGCTCTCTCGGCCCGTCCCATCTGCGTTGAATCCGATTACCCATTTCTTCATAAGAACATCACTATTACTACC